>NZ_SSOE01000017.1:0-8938 GCF_029871175.1 Pseudomonas sp. BN607 | reverse complement strand
CTCGACGAGCAGCGCCAACCGGTGCCGCAAGGGGTGGCGGGGGAGCTGTACATCGGTGGCGTACAGGTCGCCCGCGGCTACCTCAACCGGGCCGAGCTTACTGCCGAGCGCTTCATCGATGACCCGTTCGTGCCTGGCGGGCGCCTGTACCGTACCGGCGACCTGGCCCGCCACCGGCCAGACGGCAACCTCGAATACCTCGGCCGCAACGATGACCAGGTCAAGCTGCGCGGCCTGCGGGTCGAGCTGGGCGAGATCCAGGCCGGCCTTACCGCCATCGCGGGCATCAAGGAAGCGGTGGTGCTGGCCAAGGAGCAGCGCCTGATCGGCTATTACACCGGTCACCCGCAAACCGTGGAAACCCTGCGAACGTCGCTGCTGGCACATCTGCCGGAATTCATGGTGCCAGCGCTGTTCGTGCACCTCGAAGCCCTGCCGCTGAGCCCCAACGGCAAACTCGACCGCAAGGCGCTGCCAGCACCTGGCGCGATTGAAGAGCGGCCGTACGAATGCCCCGAAGGCGAAACCGAAACCCTGCTGGCTGCACTCTGGTGCGAGCTGCTGGGGGTAGAGCAAGTAGGGCGGCACGACAACTTCTTCGAACTGGGCGGCCATTCGCTGCTGGCAGTGACACTGACGTCGCGGCTACGCGAAAAAGGCCTTGAGGCCGACGTGCGCGCCCTGTTCGACCAACCGACCCTGGCCGGCTATGCAGCCATCACAGACAGAATGGAGATCGTCCTGTGAGCATCGACCAACTTTTGGCAACGCTGACCTCGCACAACGTGCAACTGGCCCTCAAGGATGGCCAGTTGGTAGTGCAAGGCAACCGCCAGGCACTGACCGACAGCGCCCTGGTGGCGCAATTGCGCGCTCATAAACCCGCGTTGGTGGGCATGATCGAGCGCGGCGAGTACGTCGCGGTGAGGCAGGGCGCTGTGCAGGTTCCGGGCAACCTGATCCCCCCGGGTTGTGCGCATATCACCCCACAGATGCTTAGCCTGGTGACGCTCGACCAGGCCAGCCTGGACAGCATCCTCGACGCAATCCCCGGCGGCGCGGCCAATGTGCAGGACATCTACCCGCTGGCGCCATTGCAGCAAGGCATGCTGTTCCATCATGCCAGTGCCACCGACAGCGACCCCTACGTCATGCAGGCGCGCTTCGTGTTCGCCAGCGAGGCGCGCCTGCAGGCATTTGCCGACGCCTTGCGCGGGGTAATCGCCCGCCACGACATCCTGCGCACCTCGGTGCACTGGCAGGGGCTGGATACACCCGTGCAGGTGGTTTGGCGCAAAGCTGAACTGGTGATCCTGGCACTGCCCGCCGATGCTGCCGGAGGCGACTGGCTCGACCTGACCCAGGCGCCGCTGATTCGCCTGCTGCGCGAAGCGCCCGGGGCTGACGGAACACTTGCTGCTACCCTGCAATTCCACCACATCGCCATGGATCACAGCGCACTGGACGTGGTACGCCACGAGCTGATTGCCTTTCTCAGCGGTGAACAAGCCAAGCTGGGTGCACCGGTGCCGTTCCGCAACTATGTGGCGCAAGCGGTGCTGGGTATCGGCGAACCCGAGCACGAAGCGTTCTTCCGCGACATGCTCGGCGATATCGATGAAGCGACCTTGGCCTATGGGCTGCAGGACGTACAGGGTGATGGCGAGGTGCACAACGAGCACCAGGTCGAATTGCCATTGGCCCTGTGCGAGGGCCTGCGCGAGCAGGCCCGCAACTTGGGGGTGAGCGTCGCCAGCCTGTTCCACCTAGCCTGGGGTAGGGTTCTGGGTGGCCTGACCGGGCGCCAGCAGGTGGTATTCGGCACGGTGCTGATGGGCCGCCTGTTGGGCGCCGAGGCCACCGACCGGGCACTGGGTATCTTCATCAACACCCTGCCGCTGCGGGTGGACCTGGACGGCGCCGACCTGGGCAGTGCCATACGCGCCACCCACCTGCGGCTGAGCGCGCTGATGCGCCATGAACATGCGCCGCTGGCGTTGGCCCAGCGCTGCAGTGGCGTCGCCGCACCTGCGCCGCTGTTCAATGCCTTGCTCAACTACCGCCACAGCGCGCCGGGCGGGGTGGAACCGCGCCGGGCTGCATTGGCTGGTATCGACATTGTCGAGTCGGCCGAAGCGACCAACTACCCATTGACCTTGAGTGTGGATGACCTTGGCCAGGCGTTTCGCCTGACCTTGCTCGCCAGCGCCGAAGTGCCCGCCTGGCGCGTCTGCGCCTACCTGCAACAGACCCTGGAAAATCTGCTGCAAACGCCGCACGTTGCCGTCAACGGATTGGGCATGCTCCCGGCCACCGAACGCGCCGAGTTGCTGGAGCGCTTCAACGACTGCACTGCCCCTTACGAGCAGCACCTGACCCTGCATCAGCGTATCGAGCAGCGGGCGGTGATGTGCCCTGACGCCATTGCCGCCACCAGCGCCGGGGTCGAGCTGAGCTACGCCGACCTCAACCGGCGGGCCAATGCGCTGGCCCACCACTTGATCACCTTGGGTATCAAGCCTGACGACCGGGTCGCCGTGGTGGCTCGGCGCGGCCTGGACACACTGGTGGGCTTGCTGGCCGTGCTCAAGGCCGGCGCCAGTTATGTACCGGTAGACCCGGCCCACCCGGACGAGCGCGTAGCCTATCTGCTCGAAGACAGCAGCCCGGTGGCAGTGCTGACGCAACAGGCGCTGCAGCATCGCCTGGGAGGGCTGGACGCTCCAGTGCTGTTGCTCGATCAGCCGAACTGGCCGGCGTTCACATGCAACCCGGTGGTGCCGGGTCTTGCGGCCAACCACTTGGCCTATGTGATCTACACCTCCGGCTCGACTGGCCAACCCAAGGGCGTGATGGTCGAGCACCGTTCCGTCAACAACCTGGTGGATTGGCATTGCCGTGCCTTCGACCTGCGCCAGGGCCGGCATACCTCGAGCCTGGCCGGTTTCGGTTTCGACGCCATGGCCTGGGAGGTATGGCCCGCGTTGTGCGCCGGTGCCACGCTGCACCTGGCGCCTTCGACCGAGGGCCGGGACGATCTGGACAGCATGCTCGCGTGGTGGCAGGCGCAGCCGCTTGATGTCAGCTTCCTGCCCACGCCCGTGGCTGAACACGCGTTCAATCATCAGCTGGAGCACCCGACCCTGCGCACCCTGCTGATCGGTGGCGACCGCCTGCGCCAGTTCAACCGCAACCAGCGCTTCGCCGTGATCAACAACTACGGGCCGACCGAAACTACCGTGGTGGCCAGTTCTGGCGTGGTGGAAGCAGGGGCTGCCCTGCATATCGGCAAGCCGGTGCACAATGCCCGGTTATACGTGCTCGATGCACTGCGGCAGCCGGTGCCACTGGGCGTGCCCGGTGAGCTGTACATTGGCGGCGCAGGGGTCGCGCGTGGCTATTTGAACCGTGCGCAGCTCACGGCCGAGCGCTTTGTCGATGACCCGTTCGCCGCCGAGGGCGGTGGGCGCATGTACCGCACGGGCGACCTGGTGCGCTGGCTGGCGGACGGCGCCTTGGAGTACCTGGGGCGCAACGACGACCAAGTGAAAATCCGTGGCGTACGCATTGAGCTGGGCGAAATCGAGAGCCGCCTGGCGAGCCTGGCCGGGATCGACGAAGCGGTGGTCATCGCCCGTGAGGACCACCCTGGCCAGCCGCAGCTGGTGGCCTATTTCACAGCCAGGCCCGATGTACAGCCGCTCACCGCGCAAGGCCTGCGCGCCCAGATGCAGGCGCACCTGCCGGAGTACATGGTGCCGGCAGCCTTCGTCGAGTTGCCAGCACTGCCGCTGACCGCCAATGGCAAGCTCGACCGCCGGGCACTGCCCCGGCCCGAGCGGGCTGCGTTGTTCGAACACGCCTACGAGGCGCCCAAAGGCGAGCTGGAGCACGCCTTGGCGCAGCTGTGGGCAGAGCTGCTCAACGTCGAGCGGGTGGGGCGGCATGACCATTTCTTCAGCCTTGGCGGCCATTCGCTGCTGGCCATGCGCATGGTTTCGCAGGTGCGCCTGCGCCTGGGCGTGGAATTGAGCCTGGCAGAACTGTTCGCCAACCCCGAGCTTGCTGCCGTTGCCCAGGTCCTGGCCAGCGCCGGGCGTAGCGCGCTGCCGGCGATCCTGCCGGTGCCGCACGCGCCTGCGCTGCCCATGTCGTTCGCCCAGCAGCGGCTGTGGTTCCTGGCGCAGATGGAGGGCGGCAGCCAGGCTTACAACATCCCCTTGGCGCTGGGCCTGCGCGGCCCGTTGGATACCGATGCGCTGGAAAGCGCGCTGTTGCGCATCATGGAGCGCCACCAGACCTTGCGCAGCCGCTTCATGCCGCGCGACGACAGCGCCGAAGTGGTGATCGCCGCCACCCCGGGGGCGGGCTGGTTCCAGTACCAGGCGCTGCGCGCCGAGGCCTTGCCGGAGCGCCTGGGCGAAATAGCGGCTGCGCCGTTCGACCTGGCCCACGGGCCGCTGCTACGGGCACACCTGCTGCGGCTGGGGGCGCAACACCATGTATTGGCGTTGACCGTTCACCATATCGTTGCCGACGGTTGGTCGCTGGGCGTACTGACCCACGAACTGAGCGTCCTTTACCGGGCGCTATGCAGCGGCACGGGCGACCCGCTGCCGGCCTTGCCGATTCAGTACGGTGACTACGCAGTGTGGCAGCGGCGCTGGCTGGCCGGTGAGCAGTTGCAACGCCAGGCCGCGTACTGGCGACAGGCGCTGGAGGGCGCGCCCAGCCTGCTGAAATTGCCAACCGACCGACCGCGCCCGGAGCGCCAGGATTTCGCTGGTGCGAGCCTGCCGTTGCAATTCGGGCCGCGCCTGACTGCGGCATTGCGAACCCTGGCCCAGCGCCACGGGGTAACGCTGTACATGACCGTGTTGGGGGCCTGGGCGGCCTTGCTCAGTCGCCTGGCAGGCCAGCCCGAGGTGGTGATCGGTTGCCCAGTGGCCGGGCGCGGCCGAGCCGAACTCGAACCCCTGGCAGGGTTGTTCGTCAATACCCTGGCCATGCGCATCGACAGCTGCCAGGCGCCTGCTGCACAGGCTTTGCTGGAACACGTGCGTAGCCGGGTGCTAGAGGCCCAGGCGCACCAGGACCTGCCTTTCGAACAGGTGGTGGAAATCGTTCGCCCAACACGCAGCCTGGGGCACACGCCGCTGTTTCAGGCCACCCTCAACTGGCAGGCTACAGAAGGTACAGCGCTGCACTTGCAGGGTTTGCAACTGGAGGCGGTGGCTCAGGCCGCAGCCGTGGCCAAGTTCGATCTCACCCTCAACCTCGGCGAGCGGGGCGACACCCTGGCGGGCAGCCTCGACTATGCAACGGCGCTGTTCGACGAGGCTACAGTGCAGCGTTACATGGGTTACTTCGAGCGCATGCTGTGGGCCATGGCAGACGATGACCAGCAGCCTCTGACCCAGGTGGAGTTGGTGGGCGAGGCAGAGCGCCAGACCTTGCTGCAAACACTCAACGCCACGCAGTACAGCTACCCCCGTGACCTGCCGGTCCAACGCCTTTTCGAGCAGCGCGTCGCCCGCCACCCGCTGGCCCTGGCTGCCGTGCACGGCGAGCAGGCCTTCTGCTATGGCGAGCTGAACGAGCGCGCCAACCGCCTGGCTCACTACCTCATTGCCAGCGGTGTAGAACCAGGTGCTTGCGTGGCGTTACTGCTGCCGCGCTCGCTGTCGCTGCTGGTCGCGCAACTGGCCGTGCTGAAGTGCGCTGCCGTCTATGTGCCACTGGACATTCATGCCCCGACCGAGCGCCAGGCGTTCATGGTAGAGGACTGCCAGGCGGCCTTGCTGTTGACCGTTTCCGGCGTCATGGCTGACCTGCCGGTGCAGCGGCTCGAGCTGGACCTTCTGTCGCTCGCCTGCCAGCCTGGGCACAACCCCGCAGTGGCGTCGGATGCCGGCAGCACGGCCTACGTCATGTATACCTCGGGCACTACAGGCCAGCCGAAGGGCGTTTGCGTGCCGCACCGCGGTATCGCGCGGCTGGTGCTGAACAATGGCTACGCCGAGCTGCTGGATACCGACCGGGTGGGCTTCGTGTCCAATCCCGCATTCGATGCCAGCACCCTGGAAGTCTGGGGCGCGCTGCTCAATGGCGGCCAGGTGCGGGTGATCGATCACGCCACATTGATCGACCCCCCGCGCTTTTCTGCGGCGCTGGTGGAGCAGGGCATTAGCGTGCTGTTCCTGACCACTGCGCTGTTCAACCAGTACGTGCAGCTGGTACCCGAGGCACTGGCCACCCTGCGGCTGTTGATAAGCGGCGGCGAGCGTGCCGAGCCGGCCGCGTTCCGCGCGTTGCGGCAACGGGCACCGGCCCTGCGTTTGCTGAACGGCTACGGGCCGACCGAAACCACCACGTTCGCCGTCGTCTGCGAGGTCTGCGAGGTAGCAGCAGACGCCGGCCAGATACCGATTGGCCGGCCCATCGGCAATACCCAGGCCTATGTACTGGATGCCTCGCAGCAACTGCTACCGCGGGGTGTGATTGGCGAGCTGTATATCGGCGGCGATGGGCTGGCCCTTGGCTATTTGAACCACCCGGAACTCACTGCCCAACGCTTCATCGCCGACCCGTTCAGCCAGCAACTCGGCGCCCGGCTATACCGCACAGGCGACCTGGTACGCTGGCGTAACGATGGCCTGCTGGAGTGCCTGGGGCGCAATGACGACCAGGTCAAGATCCGCGGTTTCCGCATCGAACTGGGCGAGATCGAGCAGCAACTGGCCCAGGTACCGGGTATCGGCGAAGTGCTGGTAATGGCCGTGGCCGATGAACAAGGGTCGTTGCGCCTGGTAACCTGGTACACCCGGCAGGTGGCAACGTTGACGGCATTGGACCTGCGCAGCCATTTGCGCGGGCGCTTGCCCGAGTACATGGTGCCGTCGGCCTTCGTCGCGCTCGCGCAGATGCCCCTGAACAACAATGGCAAGGTCGACCGCAAGGCCTTGCCTGCGCCGTGCCCACAAGACTTTGCGGTGGCGGCATTCGAGGCCCCTGAAGGTGAGCGCGAGCAGGCCCTGGCAGCGCTGTGGGCCGAGTTGCTCGAAGTTCAGCCGATCGGCCGTAACGACCGCTTCTTCGAACTCGGTGGCCACTCGTTGCTGGCCATGCGCATGCTGGCTCAGGTACGGCAACGCTTTGGCAGTGAGCTGGCACTGGCTGACTTGTTCGTCGATGACAGGCTGGTGGCGGTCGCTGCCTGCCTGGGGCACGAGGGCCAGGGGCTGCCAGCCATCGCCGGCATGCCGCGTGAAGGCCTGCTGCCGCTGTCGTTCGCGCAGCAACGGTTGTGGTTCCTGGCCCAGTTGCAGGAGGCCAGCGCGGCCTATCACATCCCGTTGGCACTGCGGCTGGAGGGCAAGCTGCAGCGCACAGCCTTGGAGCGGGCGCTGCGGCGCTTGATCGAACGCCACGAAAGCTTGCGCAGCTGTTTTGTCGAGCGGGACGGCGAACCCCACGTGGTGCTGGCAAGCGACAGCAGCGGCTTCGCGCTGGCTTGGCAAGACTGCCCCGGGCTGGACCAGCCAGGCCTGGCACTGTTACTGGGTGATGAAGCCGGCCGGGCCTTCGTGCTGGACCGTGAATTGCCGATACGCGGGCAGGTGCTGCGATTGGCCCAGGATCAGCACGTGCTGTTGCTGACCTTGCACCACCTGGTTGCCGATGGCTGGTCGCTGGGCGTCCTGGTGAGAGAGCTGGTTGCGCTCTACCAGGCCTTCAGTACCGGCCAGCCCGACCCATTGCCCGCCTTGCCGGTGCAGTACCTCGACTATGCCATGTGGCAGCGCCGCTGGTTGTGTGGTGCTGCCTTGCAAGAGCAGGTTGATTACTGGAACGCCCAGCTCAGCGGCGCGCCGGCACTGATCAGCCTGCCCTGGGACCGACCCCGACCGGAACGCCAGCAGTACGCCGGAGCCAGCGTGGAACTGACCCTGGACCCGCGCTTGAGCGACGAACTGAAGGCGCTGTGCCGACGCCATGGCGTCACGCCATACATGCTGTTCATGGCCGCTTGGGCGGTGTTGCTGGCACGTCTGGCTGGCCAGGATGAAGTGGTGATCGGCTCGCCGGTCGCCAACCGCCAACGCGCGGAAGTAGACGGCCTGATCGGCATGTTCGTGAATTCGCTGGCAGTACGCGTGGATGTGTCCGGGGCACCGGATGTCGCCACGTTGTTGGCTCGGGCCAAGGCTGTGATACTGGCCGGGCAGGCGCACCAGGACCTGCCGTTCGAGCAGGTGGTCGAAATCCTGCGTCCGCGGCGCAGCCTGGCGCATACGCCGCTGTACCAGGTGTCGCTGGACTGGGACGCCAACCCCGGCGGCCAACCCCTGCAACTGGCTGATCTTGAAGTAACCGCTATGGGTAGCCAGGCCAGCATTGCCAAGTTCGACCTTAGCCTGAGCCTGGGCGAGCGGGCCGATGGCTTTGCCGGCGGCATCGTCTACGCAACCGCTTTGTTCGACCGGGCGACCATCGAGCGTTTTGCCGGTTATCTGAAGCAAGTGCTGTGGGCGTTCGCGGCAGGTGACCGGACCATCCCGGCCCACGTAGGCCTGCCCGCTGCGAATGAGCGCCGGCGGTTGCTGGTTGACTTCAACGACACGGCCGTTGACTACGACCTTGAACAAACCTTGCACGGCATGATCGAGGCGCAGGTTGCGCGCACGCCGCATGCCGTGGCCGTGCGGGCTGAGGAAGGTGAGCTGACCTATCGCCAGCTCAACGAGCAGGCCAACCGCCTGGCGCATCATCTGATCGGGCTGGGCGTGCAGCCGGATGATCGGGTGGCGATCTGCGTCGAACGTGGGCTGTCGATGGTGGTTGGCCTGCTGGCCATCCTCAAGGCTGGCGGTGCTTATGTGCCGGTAGACCCGGACTACCCGGCCGAGCGCGTGCGCCACATGCTGAGCGATAGCGC
>NZ_SSOE01000016.1:0-30029 GCF_029871175.1 Pseudomonas sp. BN607 | reverse complement strand
TGGTATTCCGAACGGGTCAGCCCGATGGACACCTTGTTACCGGTACCGAGGAAGTTGCTCTGGCTGATCGAACCACCCAGGATCAGGCCCGCACTCTGGGCGAAGCCGACGCTGGCGGTGATCGAACCGGAAGCCTGCTCTTCGACGCTGTAGTTGACGTCGACCTGGTCGTCGGTGCCTGGCACAGGCGGGGTCTCGACGTTGACTTCCTTGAAGAAGCCCAGGCGCTCCAGACGGGTCTTGGACTGGTCGATCAGGTAGGTCGAAGCCCAGCCGCCCTCCATCTGGCGCATCTCGCGACGCAGCACTTCGTCTTCAGTCTTGGTGTTGCCGCGGTAGTTGATGCGGTTGACGTAGGCACGCTTGCCCGGGTCGACCACGAACATGATGTCTACCGTGTGGTCCTCGTCGTTCGGCTGGGGCACGCCGTTGACGTTGGCGAAGGTGTAGCCTTCGTTACCCAGACGACGGGTGATCAGCTCGGACGTGGTGGTCATCACCTTGCGCGAGAACACTTGGCCCGGCTGCACCAGCAGCAACGACTTGACCTGGTCTTCCGGCACCTTCAGGTCACCGGACAGCTTCACGTCGCGAACGGTGTACTTCTCGCCTTCGTTGATGTTGACGGTGATGTAGACGTGCTTCTTGTCCGGGGTGATCGACACCTGGGTGGAGGCGATGTCCATGTTGATGTAGCCGCGGTCCAGGTAGTAGGAACGCAGGCGCTCCAGGTCACCGGAGAGTTTTTCGCGAGCGTACTTGTCGTCGTTCTTGAAGAACGACAGCCAGTTGGTGGTCTTCAGCTCGAACAGTTGGCCCAGGGTTTCATCGTCGAACACGTTGTTGCCGACGATGTTGATGTGCTGGATGGCAGCGACGGTACCTTCGTTGATCTTGATCTTCAGCGCCACACGGTTGCGCGGCTGCGGCACCACCTCGGCGTCGACCTCGGCCGAATAGCGGCCCTGGGCCACGTACTGGCGCTGCAGTTCGTTACGCACGCCTTCGAGGGTGGCACGCTGGAAGATCTCGCCTTCGGCCAGGCCAGATTGTTTCAGGCCCTTCATCAGGTCTTCGGTGCTGATCGCCTTGTTGCCTTCGATCTCAATGCTCGACACCGACGGGCGCTCGACCACGTTGATGATCAGCACGTTGCCATCGCGGTTCAACTGGATGTCCTGGAAGAACCCGGTCTTGAACAGGGAACGGGTCGAGTCCACCAGACGGCGGTCATCGGCCTGGTCACCGACGTTCAGCGGCAAGGCACCGAACACGCTGCCGGCGGAAACCCGCTGCAGGCCGTTGACGCGAATATCGGAGATGGTGAAGGACTCGGCGTGAACTTCAGCGATCATCAGTGCGGACATGACCGCAGTTAGCAGCAGACGTTTCATGAAGTCCTTTTATTCCAACTGGCAATAAACAACCCACCGCGATAACACGGCAGGTTCGCAATTGAGCGAAGCTTTATAGTCGACCCAGATCGTTGATCAGGGCGAGCAACATCACCCCTATGACCAAACTGATACCGATCTGGACCCCCCAACCTTGCACCCGATCCGAGAGCGGACGACCGCGCGCCCACTCGACCAGGTAAAACAGCAAATGCCCCCCATCCAGTACAGGAATGGGCAGCAGGTTAAGAACCCCCAGGCTTATGCTCAGGTAGGCAAGGAAATTCAGGAAATCCCCGACGCCGGACTGGGCTGAAGCGCCCGCCACTTTAGCAATGGTTATCGGTCCACTCAAGTTTTTTACCGAGAGCTCCCCGAACAGCATTTTCTTCAGCGATTCAAGGGTCAGGACGCTCATGTTCCAGGTGCGCGACAAGCCTTCACCTACCGCATCCAGCGGGCCGTAGCTGACTTCACGGAGCATGTCGGCAGGCCATTCGCCGCCTTTTACCCCGGCACCCAGATAGCCACCAGCCGCCTTGCCCTCGCCTTTACGGGCCAGGGTTACCGGCACCTCAAGGGCAGCACCATCGCGCTCCACGCGCACTACCACCTTGGCATCCGGGCGGGCACGCACGCTGTCGACGACCTGCTGCCATTCGGTCACGGCCGCGCCATCGACTGCCAGCAGCCGGTCACCGGTCTTCAGGCCCGCAGCGGCAGCCGGCCCCTTGGGATCGATTTCGGCGAGCACTGGCACGATAGCCGGGCGCCAGGGGTGCAGACCGAGGGACTGGATCGGGTCCGGCTCATCGGCACCTTTCAGCCAGCTGTCCAGTTTCACCTGTAACTGGCGCTCGGCCGTGGCACCTTCGTCGCGCACGCCAACCTGCAGCGTGCCGCTCTCGCCGAGACGGCGAACCAGTTGCAGGTTGACCGCCGACCAACCGCTGGTCGGTTTGCCGTCGATGGATACGATTTCCTGGCCTGCGGTCAGGCCAGCCGATGCTGCCAGGCTGCCAGTATCGACCGCACCTATCACCGGGCGAATCTGCTGGGTACCCAGCATCGCCAGCACCCAGAAGAACAGGATGGCCAGCAGGAAGTTGGCAATAGGGCCCGCGGCCACAATGGCGATACGCTGGCGTACCGACTTGCGGTTGAACGACTGCCCGGCCAACGCTGGCGGCACATCGCCCTCGCGCTCGTCGAGCATCTTCACATAGCCGCCCAGCGGAATCGCTGCCACCACGAACTCGGTGCCGTGGCGGTCGTGCCAGCGCAACAGCGGCATGCCGAAGCCCACCGAGAAACGCAGCACCTTGACCCCGCAGCGACGCGCCACCCAGAAGTGGCCGAATTCGTGGAAGGTGACCAGCACACCCAAGGCCACGAGGGTGCCGATAATCATGTAGAGCGCTGTCATGTCCATCTCCGAATGATG
The DNA here is from genome assembly GCF_029871175.1 of Pseudomonas sp. BN607. Taxonomy (NCBI): domain Bacteria; kingdom Pseudomonadati; phylum Pseudomonadota; class Gammaproteobacteria; order Pseudomonadales; family Pseudomonadaceae; genus Pseudomonas; species Pseudomonas sp. BN607. Next base: position 27,191 of record NZ_SSOE01000016.1, on the reverse strand, counting down.
TTCAGCGGGCCGGCGTCACGCGCGGGCACCTCACGAACCATGGCGGGCCTGCATCAGCGACCGTGACGCCTCAGCCACTCACGGGAAAGCTCCCGGGCACGCTGGTCGGCGGCAAACACCGCGTCCAGCGACGGCAAGGGCACGACGGGTTCCTGGCCGAGCACCTGTTCGATCATACTCGCGATCTCGGGAAAGCGAATACGCCGCCCAAGAAATGCCTCGACGGCCACTTCGTTGGCTGCATTGAGTACGGCGGGCGCACTGTTGCCAGCCTCGGCAGCCTGCCGCGCCAGGCGCAGGCAAGGGAAGCGTTGTTCGTCGGGCGACTGGAAATCCAGACGGGCGATGGCGAACAGGTCCAGCGGCGCCACGCCGGAATCGATCCGTTCAGGCCAGGCCAAGGCATTGGCGATCGGTGTACGCATGTCCGGGTTGCCCAGCTGCGCCAGTACCGAACCGTCCACGTAGTCGACCAGCGAGTGGATCACGCTCTGCGGGTGCACCACCACTTCGACCTTGGCCGGCGCGGCATCGAACAACCAGCAGGCTTCGATCAGCTCCAGACCTTTGTTCATCATGCTGGCCGAATCGACAGAGATTTTGCGCCCCATGGACCAGTTCGGGTGCGCACAAGCCTGCTCCGGGGTCACGTCCAGCAGGGCATCGACCGGCGTCTCGCGGAACGGGCCACCGGAGGCGGTAAGCAGGATCCGGCGCACACCCACGGCACTCAGGCCACGGGCATAGTCGCCGGGCATGCACTGGAAGATCGCGTTATGCTCGCTGTCGATCGGCAACAGTACGGCACCACTGCGCCGCACTGCGTCCATGAACAGCGCGCCCGACATGACCAGCGCTTCCTTGTTGGCCAGCAACACCTTCTTGCCGGCCTCTACGGCTGCCAGCGTCGGGCGCAGCCCAGCGGCACCGACAATGGCCGCCATCACTGCATCCACTTCTGACGCCGAGGCCACCTGGCAAAGCCCGGCCTCGCCTTCCAGCACTTCGGTGGTAGAGCCAGCCGCAACCAAGCCAGCGCGCAGCCGCTCAGCAGCCTCGGCGCTTGGCACCACGGCAAACGCCGGGCGATGACGCTCACACAATGCCAACAGCTCGTCGATACGCGAATAACCGCTGAGGGCGAACACTTGGTAGCGATCTGGGTGACGGGCAACCACATCCAGCGTGCTCAGGCCGATCGAGCCGGTGGCACCGAGCACGGTAATACGCTGCGGGCGACTCACATCACACCCCATTCGGCAGCCCACAACAGCACGGCAAAGATCGGGATCGCTGCCGTGAGGCTGTCGATGCGATCAAGCACGCCGCCATGGCCAGGCAACAGGTTGCTGCTGTCCTTGATGCCGGACCGGCGCTTGAACATGCTCTCGGTCAAGTCACCCACCACAGAAGCCATCACCAGCAACGCGGCGCCCAGCAGGCCCAGCAGAATCTGGCCAAAGCCCCAGCCGCGGCTGATGCCGACACCCAGGGTAATCAGCAAGCTGACCGCCAGACCTCCATACACACCTTCCCAGCTTTTGCCCGGGCTGACCTGCGGGGCCAGCTTGCGCTTGCCGAACGCCCTGCCAGAAAAGTACGCGCCAATGTCGGCGGCCCATACCAGCACCATGACCGAGAGAATCAGCCAGTTGCCCAGCGGCCAGTGCTTGAGCAGCACCAGCCCCTGCCAGGCAGGCAGCAATACCAGCAGGCCGATCAGCAAGCGGCAAGCGGCACTGGCCCACAGCTCGCTGGTACGCGGGTAGGTGAGGACCAGCCAGGTGGCCAGCCCCCACCAGATAACCGCAGCACCCAGCACCCACGGCGCCAGTTCCGGCAGGATGTATAGCAGCATCAGCGCCCCGGCAACCACCAAGGCATAGGCGATGCGCAGCGGCTGGGCCATCAGCCCGGCCAGGCGCGCCCACTCCCAGGCGCCGAGGGTCACCACGAAGCCGATGAACAGGGCGAAATCCCCACCGTTGAGCAGGAAGAAACCGCCCAGCGCGATCGGCAGCAGGATCAGCGCAGTAATGATGCGTTGTTTAAGCATTAAGCACGAGCTCCAGCCTCGACCTGCTCGCTGGTCTTACCGAAGCGGCGCTGGCGCGAAGCGAAATCGGCCAGGGCATTGCGCATGGCCTCGTGTTTGAAGTCCGGCCAGTACAGGTCGGAGAAGTACAACTCGGCATAAGCCAGCTGCCACAGCAGGAAATTGCTGATGCGGTGCTCGCCACCGGTGCGGATGCACAGGTCCGGCAGCGGCAGCTCGCCGGTTGCCAGGCAGGTCTGCAAAAGGCCTGGGGTGATGTCTTCCGGGCGCAGGTGCCCGGCTTGCACTTCCCGCGCCAGCCGCTGGGCGGCCTGGGCGATGTCCCACTGGCCACCGTAGTTGGCCGCGATCTGCAGGATGAAGCGGTTGCTGCCGGCGGTCTGTGCTTCGGCCTCGCGCATGGCAGCCTGCAGCTCAGGGTGAAACCGCGAGCGGTCACCGATGATGCGCAGGCTGATGTTGTTCTCGTTGAGGCGCCTGGCCTCACGGCGCAGTGCCGAGAAGAACAGCTCCATCAACGCACCCACCTCTTCGGCCGGGCGCTGCCAGTTTTCGCTGGAGAAGGCGAACAGGGTCAGCACCTCGACCCCGGACTGGGCACAAACTTCGATGACCGCGCGAACGGCGTCGACACCCGCCTTGTGCCCGGCAACGCCGGGCAGCAGGCGTTTTTTCGCCCAGCGGTTGTTGCCATCCATGATGATCGCGACATGACGCGGCACCGAGGACGGCGCCGCTGGCTTGGTCTTTTCCATTAAAAAACCCCGGCCTTAGACGGCCAACAGGTCCTTTTCCTTGGCTTTGTAGGCAGCATCGACTTCAGCAATGAACTTGTCGGTCAGCTTCTGGATTTCGTCCGCTGCGCGACGTTCTTCGTCTTCGCTGATTTCCTTGTCCTTGGTCAGCTTTTTCAGGTCGGCCAGGGCGTCGCGACGCACGTTGCGCACCGCCACCTTGGCATCCTCGGCAACGCCGCTGGCCTGCTTGGTGTAGCCCTTGCGGGTTTCTTCGGTCAGGGCCGGCATCGGTACACGGATGGTGGTACCAGCGCTGGACGGGTTCAGACCCAGGTCAGAAGTGAGGATGGCCTTCTCGATGGCAGCGCTGAGGTTCTTGTCGTGGGCGACGATCTTCAGGGTGCGGGCGTCTTCGACGGTGATCGCAGCCACCTGGTTCAGCGGCATCTCGCTGCCCCACGCAGTCACCTTGACACTGTCCAGGATGCTCGGGTGAGCACGACCGGTGCGGATGGACGCCAGGTTACGAGCCAGGGCCTCGATGGACTTGCCCATGCGCTCCTGCGCGCTTTTCTTGATGTCGTTGATCATGCTTGGCCTTCCTCGATCAGAGTACCTTCAGCGCCACCCACCACGATGTTCAGCAGGGCGCCAGGCTTGTTCATGTTGAATACCCGCAATGGCATCCCGTGGTCGCGGCACAGGACGATTGCGGTCAGGTCCATCACACCCAGTTTGCGATCCAGGACCTCGTCATAGGTCAGGTGATCGAACTTCTCGGCGTGCGGATCCTTGAATGGATCGGCAGTGTACACACCATCGACCTTGGTCGCCTTCAGCACCACGTCAGCATCGATTTCGATGGCACGCAGGCACGCCGCGGAGTCGGTGGTGAAGAACGGGTTGCCGGTACCGGCGGAGAAAATTACCACATCCCCGGAGTTGAGGTGGCGAATAGCTTTGCGACGATCGTAATGATCGGTGACACCGACCATGGAAATGGCCGACATGACCAGGGCCGGGATGTTCGAGCGTTCCAGCGCGTCGCGCATTGCCAGGCCGTTCATCACGGTGGCGAGCATGCCCATGTGGTCACCGGTAACGCGATCCATGCCGGCTGCGCTGAGCGCGGCGCCGCGGAACAGGTTGCCCCCACCGATCACCAGGCCGACCTGGACACCGATCCCTACCAACTGGCCAACTTCAAGGGCCATGCGATCCAGCACTTTCGGGTCGATCCCGAAGTCTTCCGAGCCCATCAGGGCCTCGCCGCTAAGTTTGAGCAAAATGCGTTTATAGCGAGGTTGGCGACCACTCACCTGCTGAGCCATTGCGAGTCTCTCCTGCGGCGTACTTTTAGAAAATTCGTGCGGGCTGTTTGCAGCCTGCTAACTGTAGCGTGGCACCGTTTTGGTGCCAGCGAAGAGGGCATCGGATAAACCCCCCTCCGCTTTGACAAAGAGGCTGCGCGCGTGAGCGGGCAGCCTCTTTGGGGCGACAGACGGGGCTGTCTTACTGCTTGGCAGCAGCTACCTGAGCGGCAACTTCAGCAGCGAAGTCGTCGACTGGCTTCTCGATGCCTTCGCCTACCTTGAAGTAGGTGAAGGAAACGATTTCAGCACCGGCTTTCTTGGCCAGCTCGCCAACCTTGACTTCCGGGTTCATGACGAAGGCTTGCTCTTTCAGCGAGGCTTCGGCCTTGAACTTGGTGATACGACCGTTGATCATGTTCTCAACGATGTTTTCCGGCTTGCCGGCGATCTTGTCAGCGTTCAGCTGCAGGAAGACACCCTTCTCGCGCTCGATGGCCTCGGCGGAGATTTCCGACGAATCCAGGAACTCAGGGTTCGACGCTGCAACGTGCATGGCGATGTTCTTGGCCAGCTCGACGTCGCCGCCTTTCAGGACAACAACGGCACCGATCTTGTTGCCGTGCAGGTAAGCACCGACAACGTCACCCTCAACGCGCACCAGGCGACGGATGTTGACGTTCTCGCCGCACTTGGCAACCAGGGCTTCACGAGCAGCTTCACGCGAGGCGATCAGCGGAGCAGCGTCGGTCAGCTTCTGGGCGAAGGCTTCTTCCAGGCTTTCAGCAACGAAGTTCTTGAAGTCGTCTTGCAGGGCCAGGAAGTCGGTCTGCGAGTTCACTTCCAGCAGAACGGCGGATTTACCGTCGGTCTTGACCGCGATAGCGCCTTCAGCAGCGACGTTGCCAGCCTTTTTGGCGGCCTTGATGGCGCCCGAGGCACGCATGTCGTCAATGGCTTTCTCGATGTCGCCGCCGGCCTTTTCCAGGGCCTTTTTGCAATCCATCATGCCTTCGCCGGTACGCTCGCGCAGTTCTTTGACCAGCGCTGCAGTAATTGCTGCCATTTCAAAATCCTCTTGGAAAGTTTTTCAACCATTCCACCCGTTGTTCACGGGCGTTAAATTCTGCAAATCCGCTGTTTTCAGTTCAGCAGGCCCATGATGCGGGGACGATGCTGACAGCAGGATTTCAAGGTGGCAAAAAGGGGGCAGAGCCCCCTTTTTGCGTGCCAAGTAGACGCTAGCGCCTATTACTCAGCAGCAGGTGCAGCCGCTTCTTCAGCGTAAACTTCGGTGCCGCCGGCAACGTTGTTGCGGCCGCGGATGACTGCGTCAGCCATCGAAGTCATGTACAGCTCGATAGCGCGGATGGCGTCATCGTTACCCGGGATGATGTAGTCAACACCTTCAGGGCTGCTGTTGGTATCGACAACGCCGATAACCGGGATGCCCAGCTTGTTGGCTTCGGTGATCGCGATGCGCTCGTGATCAACGTCGATAACGAACAGAGCGTCTGGCAGACCGCCCATGTCCTTGATGCCGCCCAGGCTGCGATCCAGTTTTTCCAGGTCGCGGGAGCGCATCAGTGCTTCTTTCTTGGTCAGCTTGGCGAAAGTGCCGTCTTCGGCCTGGGTTTCCAGGTCGCGCAGACGCTTGATCGAAGCGCGGATGGTCTTGTAGTTGGTCAGCATGCCGCCCAACCAACGGTGGTCAACGTATGGCGAACCGCAACGAGCAGCCTGCTCGGCGACGATCTTGCCGGCGGAACGCTTGGTGCCGACGAACAGGATCTTGTTCTTGCCCTGGGCCAGGCGCTCAACGAACGACAGGGCGTCGTTGAACATTGGCAGGGTTTTTTCCAGGTTGACGATGTGGATCTTGTTACGCGCGCCGAAAATGTACTTGCCCATTTTCGGGTTCCAGTAACGGGTCTGGTGGCCGAAGTGCACACCGGCCTTCAGCATATCGCGCATGTTGACTTGGGACATGATAGTTCCTTGATAAGTCGGGTTGGGCCTCCACGTATCCCAATGACCAACCCGCGAGTTCTGCAACTCGGGGCACCCAGGTCATCGTGTCGACACGTGTGTGGGTTTGAGTGCTGACGGGGTCGTCCCCGAAAGCGGCGCATTTTATACCACAGACCGCAGCCGAACGGAACCCGGATACTGTTGCGTCCGTCAGCGGCTTTTGCAGCACCCCGGCTTTCGCGCCAGAATGCCAGCTGTAGACAGCAGCATGGCCGCCTTTATCCCGACCGATCGGCGCCCTGCTCTGCTAGAATCCGGCCTTTCCCGTTTGTTAGCGCCGTGCACGGCGCCGTAGAGAGCCTGTAATGACCGTCACCATCAAGACCGCAGAAGACATCGAGAAGATGCGCATCGCTGGCCGCCTGGCCGCCGAAGTGCTGGAAATGATCGAAGAACACGTCAAGCCCGGTGTCACCACCGAAGAGCTCGACCGCCTCTGCCATGACTATATCGTCAATGTTCAGCAGGCCATCCCGGCGCCGCTCAACTACAAGGGCTATCCGAAGTCGATCTGCACCTCGATCAACCATGTAGTCTGCCACGGCATCCCCAATGACAAGCCGCTCAAGGACGGCGACACGCTGAACATCGACATTACCGTGATCAAGGACGGCTACCACGGCGACACCAGCCGCATGTTCCACGTGGGTACCGTACCGGTATGGGCCGAGCGCCTGTCCAAGGTGACCCAGGAATGCATGTACAAGGCCATCGAGCTGGTCAAGCCGGGCTGCCGCCTGGGTGACATCGGTGAAGTGATCCAGAAGCACGCGGAAAAGAACGGTTTCTCGGTGGTGCGCGAGTTCTGCGGCCATGGCATCGGCAAGGTGTTCCACGAAGAACCGCAGATCCTCCACTACGGCCGCGCCGGTACCGGCATGGAACTGAAAGAAGGCATGACCTTCACCATCGAGCCGATGATCAACCAGGGCAAGGCCGACACCAAGGTGCTGGGCGACGGCTGGACCGCCATCACCAAGGACCGCAAGCTCTCGGCGCAGTGGGAACACACCCTGGTCGTGACTGCGACCGGCTACGAGATCTTCACCCTGCGCAAGGACGACACCATCCCGCGCACTTCGGCCTGACCGCCCCCCGGTAGACCACTCCCACGACAGGAACGTGACGCGATGCCCCAGGTGGACCCCGAGCTGTTCGACCGCGGCCAGTTCCAGGCGGAACTGGCACTCAAGGCGAGCCCTATCGCCGCCTTCAAGAAAGCCATCCGCCTGGCCGGCGAGGTGCTCGACAAGCGTTTTCGCGCTGGCAGCGAAATCCGCCCGCTGATCGAGGCCCGCGCCTGGCTGGTCGACAATATCCTGCAACAGGCGTGGAACCAGTTCGACTGGGGTGACCACAGTGGCATCGCCCTGGTCGCGGTGGGCGGTTACGGGCGCGGTGAACTGCACCCGCATTCTGACATCGACCTGCTGATCCTGCTGGGTGCCGCCGAGCACGAGCAGTACCGTGACGCCATCGAACGCTTTCTGACCCTGCTGTGGGACATTGGCCTGGAAGTGGGCCAGAGCGTACGCACGGTCGACGAATGCGCCGAACAGGCCCGCGCCGACCTGACGGTGATCACCAACCTGATGGAAAGCCGCACCATTGCCGGCCCCGAGGCCTTGCGCCAACGCATGCTGGAAGTCACCAGCACCGCGCACATGTGGCCAAGCAAGGAGTTCTTTCTGGCTAAGCGTGCCGAGCTCAAGGCCCGCCACCACAAGTACAACGACACCGAGTACAACCTCGAGCCCAACGTCAAGGGCTCGCCCGGCGGCCTGCGCGACATCCAGACCGTGCTGTGGGTCGCCCGGCGCCAATACGGTACGCTGAACCTGCACGCACTGGCCGGCGAAGGCTTCCTGCTGGAAAGCGAGAATGAACTGCTGGCTTCGTCCCAGGACTTCCTGTGGAAGGTACGCTACGCCCTGCACATGCTGGCCGGGCGCGCCGAGGACCGCCTACTGTTCGACCACCAGCGGAGCCTGGCCGCACTGTTGGGCTACAGCGACGACAACCCTAAGCGGGCAATCGAGCAGTTCATGCAGCAGTACTACCGGGTGGTGATGAGCATCAGCCAGCTGTGCGACCTGATCATCCAGCACTTCGAAGAAGTCATTCTCGCCGACGAGGAAAGCAGCAGCACTCAGCCGCTGAACGCGCGCTTCCGCCTGCATGACGGCTATATAGAAGCCAGCCAACCGAACGTCTTCAAGCGTACGCCGTTCGCCATGCTGGAAATCTTCGTGCTAATGGCCCAGCACCCTGAAATCAAGGGCGTGCGTGCCGACACCGTGCGCTTGCTGCGCGAGCACCGGCACCTGATCGACGACACCTTCCGCACCGATATCCGCAACACCAGCCTGTTCATCGAGCTGTTCAAATGCGAAATCGGCATCCACCGCAACCTGCGGCGGATGAACCGCTACGGCATTCTTGGGCGCTACCTGCCGGAATTCGGCCTGATCGTGGGGCAGATGCAGCATGACCTGTTCCACATCTATACGGTCGATGCGCACACGCTCAACCTCATCAAGCACCTGCGCAAGCTGCAATACACGCCAGTATCCGAAAAATTCCCGCTGGCCAGCAAGCTCATGGGCCGCCTGCCCAAGCCCGAGCTGATCTACCTGGCCGGCCTTTACCATGACATCGGCAAGGGCCGCCAAGGCGACCACTCGGAAATCGGCGCAGTCGATGCGCAGAAGTTCTGCGAACGCCACCAGCTACCGGCATGGGACAGCCGGCTGATCGTCTGGCTGGTGCAGAACCACCTGGTGATGTCGACCACCGCCCAGCGCAAGGACCTGTCCGACCCGCAGGTAATCAACGACTTTGCCCTGCACGTGGGCGACGAGACACGCCTGGACTACCTCTACGTGCTGACAGTGGCCGATATCAACGCCACCAACCCCAGCCTGTGGAACTCGTGGCGAGCCAGCCTGCTGCGCCAGCTCTACACCGAGACCAAGCGCGCCCTGCGCCGCGGCCTGGAGAACCCGCTGGACCGCGAAGAGCAGATTCGCCAGACCCAATCTGCAGCGCTGGACATCCTGGTGCGCGAGGGTACCGACCCGGACGACGTCGAGCAGTTGTGGTCGCAGCTGGGTGATGACTACTTCCTCAAGCACACCGCCGCCGATGTGGCCTGGCACAGTGACGCGATCCTGCAGCAACCAGCCGATGGCGGGCCTCTGGTACTGATCAAGGAAACCACCCAGCGCGAGTTCGAGGGTGGCACCCAGATCTTCATCTACGCCCCCGACCAGCACGACTTCTTCGCCGTGACAGTGGCGGCCATGTCGCAGCTGAACCTGAACATTCACGACGCGCGGATCATCACCTCGAGCAGCCAGTTCACCCTCGACACCTATATCGTACTGGACAACGACGGCGGCTCGATCGGCGACAACCCGCAGCGGGTCCGGCAGATTCGCGACGGCCTGACCGAAGCCCTGCGCAACCCCGAAGACTACCCGACCATCATCCAGCGCCGGGTGCCGCGCCAGCTCAAGCATTTCGACTTCCCGCCGCAGGTGACCATCCTCAACGATGCCCAACGGCCGGTGACCATCCTTGAAATCACCGCCCCTGACCGCCCGGGCCTGCTGGCCCGGCTGGGGCGGATCTTCCTGGAGTTCGACCTGTCGCTGCAAAACGCCAAGATCGCCACCCTCGGCGAACGGGTGGAGGACGTGTTCTTCATCACCGATGCCGACAACCAGCCGCTGTCTGACCCGCAACTGTGCAGCCGCCTGCAGGAGGCCATCGTGCAGCAGCTACAAGCCGGCCAAGGTAGCGACACCAGCCCGACCCGCGTGACCATTTAACGATTAGACGATTGACGAGACCTTGCGCCGATGAACCATGCCTTGACCCAGCTTCAGCCCTACCCGTTCGAGAAGCTCCGCGCCCTGCTGGGCAGCGTGAAGCCTGCGGCGGACAAACGCGCCATCGCCCTGTCGATCGGTGAGCCGAAGCACGAATCGCCGGCATTCGTCGCCCAGGCCATGGCCGACAACCTCGACAAGCTGGCGGTGTACCCCAGCACCATCGGCCTGCCAGCCCTGCGCCAGGCCATCGGCCAATGGTGCGAGCGGCGCTTTGGCGTGCCGACCGGCTGGCTGGACGCCGACCGCCACATCCTGCCGGTCAATGGCACCCGTGAAGCGCTGTTCGCCTTCACCCAGGCGGTGGTCAACCGCGCCGATGACGGCCTGGTGGTCAGCCCCAACCCGTTTTACCAGATCTACGAAGGCGCAGCGCTGCTGGCCGGCGCCACCCCGCACTACCTGCCGTGCCTGGAAAACAACGGTTTCAATCCGGACTTCGACGCCGTACCGGCCGAGGTGTGGCAGCGTTGCCAGATCCTGTTCCTGTGCTCGCCAGGCAACCCGACGGGCGCACTGGTGCCCATGGCTACCCTGAAAAAGCTGATTGCCCTGGCCGACGAACATGACTTCGTGATTGCGGCCGATGAGTGCTATAGCGAGCTGTACTTCGACGAGGATGCGCCGCCACCGGGCCTGCTGAGCGCCTGCGCCGAGCTGGGCCGTAGCGATTTTGCGCGCTGCGTGGTGTTCCACAGCCTGTCCAAGCGCTCCAACCTGCCAGGTCTGCGCTCGGGCTTCGTGGCTGGCGATGCCAAGATCATCAAGCCGTTCCTGCTCTACCGTACCTACCACGGTTGCGCCATGCCGGTGCAGACCCAGCTGGCCAGCATCGCCGCCTGGCAAGATGAGGCGCATGTACGCGAGAACCGCGACCAGTACCGCGCCAAGTACGATGCCGTGCTGGACATCCTGCAGCCGGTGATGGACGTGCAACGCCCGGATGGCAGCTTCTACCTGTGGGCCAAGGTGCCGGGCTGTGATGCCGAGTTCACCCGCGACCTGTTCGAAGCCCAGCATGTGACCGTGGTACCGGGGTCGTACCTGTCGCGTGAAGTGGCTGGCGTGAACCCGGGTGCCGGGCGCGTGCGCATGGCCCTGGTTGCACCGCTGGCCGAGTGCATCGAGGCGGCAGAGCGGATTCGCGCCTTCCTGCAAAACCGCTAACTGCACCGGGGGCGCTTTGCGCCCCATTCGCGGGACAAGCCCGCTCCCACAGGTCTCCAGCAACCTCAAATGCCATAGAGAACCTGTGGGAGCGGGCTTGCCCCGCGAATGGCAGCAACGACTTCTCCCACAGGTCTCCAGCAACCTCAAATGCAATAGAGAACCTGTGGGAGCGGGCTTGCCCGCGAATGGTAGCGATGAGGTCTACTTGACCTGCCCCAGGTTCGCCTCACTCATATCCAGCTCCCCCAGTACCTGCCGCACCACCTCATCCCCCACCTGGTGCTGGCGATGCAGGTTATACAACTCCAGCCGCTGCGCCCTCAGCGCACGCAGGCGTAAACGCCGCTCCAGCAAGTCCATCTGTTCGGCCAGGGCCTTGGCCTCGGCACTGTCGTTGTAACTGTCCAGCTCATCCCGGTACTCAGCCATCAACCGTGCCTTCAGCTCGGTTGCCAGGGTCGCCTGAGCAGCATCTTGCGGGGCAGTGGCGTCGATCACCTCCTCGGCTTCCAAGGCATGAATCGCCGCCTCGGCCGTACGCCGCCAGGCTTCCTGCACTTCCTGGTGCAAGCGCTCGTCCGGGCTCTTGGTCACCCCGCGCAGTAACATCGGCAGCGCGATGCAGGCGCTGATCAACGACAGCAGGATCACCCCGGCGGCAATGAAAATCAGCAAGTCTCGCTCAGGGAAGGCCTTGCCCGCGCCCATCAGCAACGGTACCGACATCACACCCGCCAGGGTCACCGCACCGCGCACTCCGCCCAGGGTCAGCAGCCAGCAGGAGCGCGCCGTAGGCATCAGCACCAGCGCCGGCTTGCCACGCCAGCGACGCACCACACCGATCGAACGCCAGATGCTCTGCACCCAGATGAACCGCAGCAGGATCAGCGCAGCAAAGATCGCCACCACGTCCAGACAGCGGTAGGCCAGGGTCGGCCAGACGGTAGCCTCGTGGCTGACCACCGCCTTGATGATGTCCGGCAACTGCAGGCCCAGTAGCAGGAAGATCAGGCCATTGAAGGCGAACTCCAGCAGCGACCAGACGCTACGGTTGAGCAGGCGGGTGCTGGTCTGGCGTGGCAGCAGGTCGAGCCAGCTTTGCATCATGCCGGCTGCCACCGCCGAAAGGATGCCCGAAACGCCCAGGCGCTCGGCCAGCACGTAGGCCGCGAACGGCAGCAGTAGCATGAACACCACGTGGGTGGCGGGGTCGTCCCAGCCGCGCGCGATCATCCACGCGCGCAGGCGGCCCACCAGCCAGCTCAGGCCCACACCCACCGCCAGCCCGCCAAGCGCGACCAGCACAAAGCTGAAGCTTGCATCGGTCAGCGAGAACACCCCGGTGATCGCCGCCGCCAGGGCGAACTTGAAGGTCACCAGGCCCGATGCATCGTTCATCAGGGCCTCCCCCTGCAACATGTGCATCAGCGGAGTGGGCAGGCGGTCCTGGGCAATGGCCGATACCGCCACGGCATCGGTCGGCGACAGCACCGCCGCGAGGGCGAAGGCCACCGGCAGGGGGATGCTCGGCAGCAGCCAGTGAATGAAGTAGCCAGCCCCGACCACGGTGAACAGCACCAACCCGACGGCCAGCGCCACCACTGGCCCGCGAATGCGCCACAACTCACGCTTGGGGATGCGCCAGCCGTCGGCGAACAGCAGCGGCGGCAAGAACAGGAACAGGAACAACTCCGGGTCCAGGGCTACATGCAGGCCCAGGGTCGGCAAGGCCAGCAAGGCTCCGGCAGCGATCTGCACCAGCGGCAAGGGCAGCGGAATCATGCGGCCGACCAACTTCGACAGGCTGACCAGCGTCAGCAGGATGAGGACGGTGTAGGCGGACTGCATCCGGGAAAGCTTCCTTTGTAAACCAGAAACGGTAGCAAGGCGAAACATCGCCATTGAAACAATATGTTAGCGGCGACCGAGAGCGTGGGGCCGCTGCACGATAGTCGCAGGTGACGGCGGAATATGTAACACGATGATACTTATGGCGATGGCGGCGCGCGGACCTCCTCTCGCCTGAGCATGCGTCACTCGGGTCCTGCGGCGCCGGATCTCCGACACACTGCGAGGCGCAAGGCAAGCACACCCGTGGCGCTCACTGTTTCGTTCCCGCATAATCCCGCGACTGACATCGAAAAACGGAGAGATTGGGGCAACCTGTATCCCCAATGTACACAATGACCTACACGCTCTACGGCATCAAAGCCTGTGACACCATGAAAAAGGCGCGTACCTGGCTCGAAGACAAAGCCATCGCCTACGAATTCCACGATTACAAAACCCAAGGCATCGACCGTGACAGCCTGAACCGCTGGTGCGACGAACACGGCTGGGAAGTCATCCTCAACCGTGCCGGCACCACCTTCCGCAAGCTGGACGACGCCAGCAAGGCCGACCTCGACCAGGCCAAGGCCGTCGAGCTGATGCTGGCCCAGCCGTCGATGATCAAACGCCCGGTGCTCGACCTTGGCGCGCGTACCCTGGTTGGCTTCAAGCCCGACCTGTACGCCGCTGCCCTGGCCTGAGCCCCTACCCTATTTCGCACGAGGTAATCACATGTCCAATACCCTGTTCAGCCTGGCCTTCGGTGTCGGCTCCCAGAACCGCCAGGGCGCCTGGCTGGAAGTGTTCTACGCACAACCGCTGCTCAACCCGAGCGCCGAACTGGTTGCTGCAGTAGCCCCTGTTCTCGGTTACGAAGGTGGCAACCAGGCCATCGCCTTCAGCAACGCCCAGGCCGCACAACTGGCCGAAGCCCTGAAAGGCGTCGACGCGTCCCAGGCCGCCCTGCTGACCCGCCTGGCCGAAAGCCACAAGCCGCTGGTCGCCACCCTGCTGGCCGAAGACGCCGCACTGACCTCCACCCCAGAGGCCTACCTCAAGCTGCACCTGCTGTCGCACCGCCTGGTCAAGCCGCATGGCGTGAGCCTGGCCGGCATCTTCCCGCTGCTGCCGAACGTGGCCTGGACCAACCAGGGCGCGGTAGACCTGAGCGAACTGGCTGAGCTGCAACTGGAAGCGCGCCTGAAGGGCGAACTGCTGGAAGTGTTCTCGGTGGACAAGTTCCCGAAAATGACCGACTACGTGGTCCCGGCCGGCGTGCGTATCGCCGACACCGCTCGTGTGCGCCTGGGCGCCTACATTGGCGAAGGCACCACCATCATGCACGAAGGCTTCGTCAACTTTAACGCTGGCACCGAAGGCCCGGGCATGATCGAAGGCCGCGTTTCCGCGGGCGTATTCGTCGGCAAGGGCTCTGACCTGGGCGGCGGCTGCTCGACCATGGGCACCCTGTCCGGTGGCGGCAATATCGTCATCAAGGTTGGTGAAGGCTGCCTGATCGGCGCCAACGCCGGTATCGGCATCCCACTGGGCGACCGCAACACCGTCGAGGCTGGCCTGTACATCACTGCCGGCACCAAGGTGAACCTGCTGGACGAAAACAACGAGCTGGTCAAAGTGGTCAAGGCCCGCGACCTGGCCGGCCAGACCGACCTGCTGTTCCGCCGCAACTCGCTGAACGGCGCGGTGGAGTGCAAGACCCACAAGTCGGCCATCGAGCTGAACGAAGCGCTGCACGCTCACAACTGAGAACCTTGCCGGGTTTGAGGTGTTAAGATCGGGTCTGGCGCCAACGCACCAGACCCGATTTTCATTCCAGGCCTCGCAAACATGTTCCAGCCCTCTCCCTGGCGTGCCGACTTCCCCGCCATCGCCGCCCTGCAACGGCAGCACCAGACCTATCTGGACAGCGCCGCCACCACCCAGAAGCCGCAAGCCCTGCTCGATGCCCTGAGCCATTACTACGGCCATGGCGCGGCCAACGTGCACCGCGCCCAGCACTTGCCTGGCGCATTGGCGACCCAGGCCTTCGAAACCAGCCGCGACAAGGTTGCCGCCTGGCTCAACGCCGCTGACTCACGGCAGGTCGTGTTCACCCACGGCGCCACCTCGGCACTGAACCTGCTGGCCTATGGGCTGGAACACCGTTTCGAGGCCGGTGACGAGATTGCCGTCAGTGCCCTGGAGCACCATGCCAACCTGCTGCCTTGGCAACAGTTGGCCCAGCGGCGCAACCTGCGCCTGGTGGTGCTACCGCTGGATACCCAAGGCCGCATCGACCTGGACCAGGCCCTGCAATTGATCGGCCCGCGCACCCGGGTGCTCGCGGTCAGTCAGTTGTCCAACGTGCTCGGCACCTGGCAGCCGCTGCCCGCCTTGCTGGCGCATGCCCGTGCCCAAGGTGCCGTGACCGTGGTCGATGGTGCTCAAGGCGTAGTGCATGGCCGCCATGACGTGCAACAACTGGGCTGCGACTTCTATGTGTTCTCCAGCCACAAGCTGTATGGCCCGGAAGGAGTCGGCGTGCTCTACGGCCGCAGCCAGGCCCTGGAGCTGCTGCGCCACTGGCAGTTCGGTGGCGAGATGGTGCAACTGGCCGACTACCAAGGCGCCAGCTTCCGCCCGGCGCCACTGGGCTTTGAAGCAGGCACACCTCCAATTGCCGGGGTAATCGGCCTGGGCGCCACCCTGGACTACCTGGCCAGCCTCGATGCCCAAGCGGTAGAAGCCCACGAAAACAGCTTGCATCAGCACTTGCTGCGCGGCCTGGCGGATCGTGAGGGCGTGCGGGTGCTGGGTGCGCCCCAGACGGCCCTGGCCAGTTTCGTGATTGAGGGCGTGCACAATGCCGACATCGCCCACCTGCTCACCGAGCAGGGCATTGCCGTACGTGCCGGGCATCACTGCGCCATGCCCCTGCTGAAAGGGCTGGGGCTGGAGGGCGCGATACGGGTATCGCTGGGGTTGTACAACGACAGCGATGACCTGCAGCGATTCTTTGCAGCGCTGGACCAAGGCCTGGAGTTGTTGCAATGAACCTGTCGGCTCAGGCGCTTCAAGCGCTGGAAGCTTTTCAACAGGGCAAGGGCTGGGAACAGCGTGCCCGGCTGTTGATGCAGTGGGGTGATCGCCTGGAGCCGCTGGCTGACACCGAAAAGACCGAGGCCAACCGGGTGCATGGCTGCGAAAGCCTGGTGTGGCTGGTGGCCGAGCAGGTCGAGGGAACGTGGCGGTTCAAGGCCAGCAGCGATGCCCGCTTGTTGCGTGGGCTGCTGGCGCTGTTGCTGGTGCGGGTGCAGGGAATGGCCAGCGAGGAACTGGCCGGGATCGATCTGCGCGAGTGGTTTACCGAGCTTGGGCTGGAGCGCCAATTGTCGCCGTCACGCAGCAATGGGCTGCATGCGGTGTTGCAGCGGATGGCGGAATTGGCGTCCGACCGCTGAAGTGGCCCCGGCTGCTCCGCGGGCAGGCCCGCGAAGCAGCCGGCGCGTTCTATTCGGGCTTGACCCGCTCCGACGGTCGGCGCGCCCCCGCCACCAGTTTTTCTATCGCCTTGCTCGCCGCCACCATGCCAAAAGTCGCGGTCACCATCATCACCGCACCGAAACCACCCGAGCAGTCCAGCCGCACGCCTTCGCCAACGAAGCTTTTCTGCAGGCACACGCTGCCATCCCCCTTGGGGTAACGCAGCTGTTCGCTGGAAAACACGCATGGCACGCCATAGTTGCGGCTGACATTGCGCGAGAAGTTGTAGTCGCGGCGCAGGGTCGAGCGCACCCGCGAGGCCAGCGGGTCGTTGAAGGTCTTGTTGAGGTCGGCGATCTGGATCTGGGTCGGGTCGATCTGCCCGCCGGCGCCACCGGTGGTAACGATGGCGATCTTGCGCCGACGGCACCAGGCAATCAGCGCTGCCTTGGCCATGACGCTGTCAATGCAGTCGATCACGCAATCGAGGTTTTCGGTGATGTACTCGACCATGGTCTCGCGGGTGACGAAATCAGCCACTGCATGCACCACGCACCCCGGGTTGATCGCCCGCAGACGCTCGGCCATCACCTCGACTTTCGGTCGCCCCACCTGCCCCTCCAGGGCATGGGCCTGGCGGTTGGTGTTGCTGACGCAGACATCGTCCAGGTCGAACAGGGTGATCTCGCCCACGCCGCTACGCGCCAACGCTTCGGCCACCCACGAGCCGACCCCGCCAATCCCCACCACGGCCACATGGGCCTGACCCAGGCGTTGCAGCCCCTGGTCGCCATACAGCCGGGCGACGCCGGCAAAGCGTGGATCTTCTGTGCTCATGTTCATACCCCAAAAAACCGGCGCGCATTATATGCCAGCGGGCCCATGGCCTGCATCGTTAGGAAAGAGACTGCCAACCCTGCTTTAATGTCCTATCTCTTCGACACAAATGGACGACAATGTCTTCACGTAAATTCGGCCTGAACCTGGTCGTGGTCCTGGCCATCGCCGCGTTGTTCACCGGGTTCTGGGCGCTGATCAATCGCCCGGTTTCCGCGCCTGCCTGGCCAGAACAGATCTCCGGTTTCTCGTATTCGCCATTCCGCCTGGGCGAAAGTCCGCAGAAGGGCCAGTACCCCAATGACGAAGAAATGCGTCAGGACCTGGAGCAACTGAGCAAACTGACCGACAGTATCCGTATCTACACCGTGGAGGGTACCCAGGCGGATATCCCGCGGCTGGCCGAGGAATTCGGCTTGCGGGTGACGCTGGGCATCTGGATCAGCCCGGACCTGGAGCGCAACGAGCGTGAAATCGCCACGGCCATCGAGCTGGCCAACAATTCGCGCAGCGTCGTGCGGGTTGTTGTTGGCAACGAGGCGCTGTTCCGCAAAGAAGTCACACCGGAGAACCTCATCCAGTACCTGGACCGGGTGCGTGCCGCGGTCAAGGTACCCGTGACCACCAGCGAACAATGGCACATCTGGAAAGAAAACCCGCAGCTGGCCAAGCATGTCGACCTGATTGCCGCACACATCCTGCCCTACTGGGAATTCGTGCCAATGAAAGACTCGGTCGAGTTCGTACTCGACCGGGCGCGTGAGCTGAAGCACCAGTTCCCGCGTAAGCCGCTGCTGTTGTCGGAAGTCGGCTGGCCGAGCAACGGCCGCATGCGCGGCGGCGCCGATGCCACCCAGGCTGACCAGGCCATCTACCTGCGCACCCTGGTCAACACCCTCAACCGCCGCGGCTACAACTACTTTGTCATCGAAGCCTATGACCAGCCGTGGAAGGCCAGCGACGAAGGCTCGGTAGGTGCCTACTGGGGCGTCTACAACGCCGAGCGCCAGCAGAAGTTCAACTTCGAGGGGCCGGTGGTGGCGATCCCGCAGTGGCGTGCCTTGGCGGTGGCCTCGGTGGTATTGGCGATGATTGCCCTGATGGTGCTGTTCATCGACGGCTCGGCCCTGCGCCAGCGCGGCCGTACGTTCCTGACCTTCATCACCTTCCTGTGCGGGTCGGTGCTGGTGTGGATCGCCTACGACTACAGCCAGCAATACAGCACCTGGTTCAGCCTGACCGTGGGCGTGTTACTGGCGCTCGGTGCACTGGGCGTGTTCATCGTACTGCTGACCGAGGCGCATGAGCTGGCCGAGGCGGTGTGGATACACAAGCGCCGCCGCGAGTTCCTGCCGGTGCAGACCGACAGCGCCTACCGCCCCAAGGTATCGGTGCATGTGCCGTGCTACAACGAGCCGCCAGAGATGGTGAAGCAGACCCTCGACGCCCTGGCCGCGCTCGACTACCCCGATTACGAAGTGCTGGTGATCGACAACAACACCAAGGACCCGGCCGTGTGGGAACCGCTCAAGGCCCACTGCGAGAAGCTTGGCGAACGCTTCAAGTTCTTCCACGTTGCGCCCCTGGCCGGTTTCAAGGGCGGCGCGCTGAACTACCTGCTTCCCCACACCGCCAAGGACGCCGAAGTGATTGCGGTGATCGACTCGGACTACTGCGTCGACCGCAACTGGCTCAAGCACATGGTCCCGCACTTCGCCGACCCGAAAATTGCCGTGGTGCAGTCGCCGCAGGACTACCGCGATCAGCACGAAAGCGCGTTCAAGAAGCTGTGCTACAGCGAGTACAAGGGCTTCTTCCACATTGGCATGGTCACCCGCAACGACCGTGACGCAATCATCCAGCACGGCACCATGACCATGACCCGGCGCAGCGTGCTGCAAGAGCTGGGCTGGGCCGAGTGGTGTATCTGCGAGGACGCCGAACTGGGCCTGCGCGTGTTTGAGAAAGGCCTGTCGGCAGCCTACGCCCATAACAGCTACGGCAAGGGCCTGATGCCCGACACCTTCATCGACTTCAAGAAGCAGCGCTTCCGCTGGGCCTACGGCGCCATCCAGATCATCAAGCACCACGCCGGCGCCTTGTTGCGCGGCAAGGGCAGCGAGCTGACCCGTGGCCAACGCTACCACTTCCTGGCAGGCTGGCTGCCGTGGATCGCCGATGGCATGAACATCTTCTTCACCGTCGGCGCGCTGTTGTGGTCGGCCGCGATGATCATCGTGCCGCACCGGGTCGACCCGCCGCTGATGATCTTCGCCATCCCGCCGCTGGCGCTGTTCTTCTTCAAGGTTGGCAAGATCGTCTTCCTCTACCGCCGTGCGGTAGGGGTGAACATGAAGGATGCCTTTGCTGCGGCGCTGGCGGGGCTGGCGCTGTCGCACACCATCGCCAAGGCGGTGCTGTACGGTTTCTTCACCAGCAGCATGCCGTTCTTCCGCACGCCGAAGAATGCCGACAGCCATGGGTTGCTGGTGGCGATCTCCGAAGCGCGGGAAGAGCTGTTCATCATGTTGCTGCTGTGGGGCGCGGCGTTGGGTATCTACCTGGTGCAGGGGCTGCCGAGTTCGGACATGCGCTTCTGGGTGGCGATGTTGCTGGTGCAGTCGTTGCCTTATGTGGCAGCGCTGGTGATGGCGTTCCTGTCGTCGCTGCCCAAGCCCGCAGAAAAGGCTGCCGAAGCGCAGCAGGCTTGAGATTGCCGGGGCTGCTTTGCAGCCCATTCGCGGCACGAGGCCGCTCCCACAGGTAATGCACATGCCTGATGGGCGGCGGTCATCCTGGTGGGAGCGGCCTTGTGCCGCGAATGGGCCGCAACGCGGCCCCACTGCCACATCGGTTTGATATAAGATAACGCCCCTCAGATTTCCCCGCCTTGCCTTGCCCCGGAGTTCCCCATGACGGCCCCTGCCGAGCTCTCGCCTACCCTTCAACTGGCCTGCGACCTGATCCGTCGCCCCTCGGTCACCCCTGTCGACGCCGATTGCCAGGCGCAGATGATGAACCGTCTGGGCGCCGTCGGTTTCCAGCTGGAGCCGATGCGCATTGAAGACGTCGACAACTTCTGGGCCAGCCACGGCAACCAGGATGGCCCGGTGCTGTGCTTCGCTGGCCACACCGACGTGGTGCCTACCGGCCCGGTACAGCAATGGCAGCACGAGCCGTTCGAGGCCCTGATCGACGCTGACGGCATGCTCTGTGGCCGCGGCGCTGCCGACATGAAAGGCAGCCTGGCCTCGATGGTGATTGCCAGCGAGCGCTTCGTGCAGGACTACCCGAACCACCGCGGCAAGGTGGCCTTCCTGATCACCAGCGACGAAGAAGGTCCGGCCCACCATGGCACCAAGGCCGTTGTCGAGCGTCTGAAAGCCCGCAACGAGCGCCTGGACTGGTGCATTGTCGGCGAGCCTTCCAGCACCACCCTGCTGGGTGACGTGGTGAAAAACGGCCGCCGTGGTTCGCTCGGCGCCAAACTGACCGTGCGCGGCAAGCAGGGCCATGTCGCCTACCCGCACCTGGCGCGCAACCCGATCCACCTGGCCGCCCCGGCCCTGGCCGAGCTGGCTGCCGAGCACTGGGACGAAGGCAATGCGTTTTTCCCGCCAACCAGCTTCCAGATCTCCAACCTCAATTCCGGTACCGGTGCTACCAACGTGGTTCCGGGCGAGCTGACCGCGCTGTTCAACTTCCGCTTCTCTACCGAGTCCACCGTCGAAGGCCTGCAGGCCCGGGTGTCGGCGATTCTCGACAAGCACGAGCTGGACTGGTCGATTGACTGGGCCCTGTCTGGGCTGCCGTTCCTCACCGAACCGGGCGAACTGCTGGACGCGGTGGCAGCCAGTATCAAAGGGGTTACCGGCCGCGAAACCGAGCCCTCGACCAGTGGCGGCACTTCCGATGGCCGCTTCATCGCCACCATGGGTACCCAGGTGGTCGAGTTGGGCCCGGTCAACGCCACCATCCACCAGGTGGATGAACGGATCCTGGCCAGCGACCTCGACCTGCTGACAGAAATCTACTACCAGACCCTGGTCCGGTTGCTCGCCTGATGCTTGCCTGCCCCCTTTGCCAGGCGCCGCTGAGCCGGCTCGACAACGGTGTGGCCTGCCCGGCAGGCCACCGCTTCGACCGCGCCCGCCAGGGTTACCTGAACCTGCTGCCGGTACAGCACAAGAACAGCCGCGACCCGGGTGACAACCAGGCCATGGTCGAGGCTCGCCGCAACTTCCTCGATGGCGGCCATTACGCCCCCGTGGCCCGTCGCCTGGCCGAGCTGGCCGCCGAGCGCCATCCCGGTGCCTGGCTGGATATTGGCTGCGGCGAGGGTTACTACACCGCGCAACTGGCCGAGGCCCTGCCAAACGCAGAGGGTTACGCCCTGGACATCTCTCGCGAGGCGGTCAAGCGTGCCTGCCGTCGGGCGCCAGAGGTGACCTGGATGGTCGCCAGCATGGCTCGCGTTCCGCTGGCCGACGCCAGTTGCCAGTTCATCGCCAGCGTGTTCAGCCCGCTGGACTGGGCCGAGGCCAAGCGCCTGCTCAGCCCCGGCGGCGGCCTGATGCGCGTTGGCCCGACCAGCGGCCACCTGATGCAACTGCGTGAGGTGCTCTACGATGAAGTGCGCCCTTACGCCGACGACAAGCACCTGGCCCTGGTGCCCGAAGGCATGGCCCATGCCCATAGCGAAACCCTTGAGTTCCGCCTGAGCCTGGCCGCGCCCAAGGCCCGCGCCGACCTGCTGGCCATGACCCCGCACGGCTGGCGCGCCAGCGCAGAAAAACGTGCACGGGTGATCGACCAGCCCGAGCCGTTCGAGGTCACGGTTTCCATGCGTTATGACTATTTCGTGCGCCAAGACTGAGCACACCCGGAGCCCTTATGCGCCAACCTGATATCGAGATCTACCTGAAGGACGCCGACGTCGACCACAAGCAGATTGCCGAGTGGCTCGCCCAGGCAATCGGCCCGTGCAGCGAATGGCAGCAGAAAGGCCATACCTTCAAATGCCTGGCCGGTAACATTCCGGTCACCTGGTTACCGAAGGCTGTAGGGAAATGGAACAGCCTGTACCTGGAAAGCGACCAGACGCCCTGGGACGATGACGTGGCCTGCGCCCGCGCTGCATTCGCCGCACTGGGTGTGGAAGTGCGCTGCGCGCCGGGAGGCTGGGTCGAGGAAGACGGCGAAGAAGATGCCGACCGTTGGGTCCGTATCAGTGCCGACGGTGAAGAGGAAATCACCTGGCGTACTTCCTGAGCGGTATTTTTTGTGGGAGCCCGGCTGGCCGGCGATGCAGGCAGCACGGTGCCCGGCACCGGTTTCGCCGGTAATCGCCGGCAAGCCGGCTCCCTCAACAAACCGTTACATCATGAGGCTCAGAGGCCCACTACGTCTTCGGCTTGCAGGCCTTTCTGGCCCTGCACGCAGGCGTATTCCACGCGCTGCCCTTCGACCAGGGTACGATGCCCCTCACCGCGGATCGCCCGATAGTGGACGAACACATCCGCACCACCTTCGCGCTGAATGAAGCCATAACCCTTGGCATCGTTGAACCACTTTACATTCCCAGTCTCACGAGACGACATCTGAACTACTCCGGATTTTTATTGTGAAAATCGCCTTGTAGGCATGGGGTCACCTGCCCCGCACCAACGCCGCTTGTCGAAATATCCTGCAAGTGGCAGGCCGAGTATATGACACAGAACAAAAAAAATTGATGACGCTCCCGCTGATGGCCGATTTTTGCTGAACTTGCGCACATACGGCAGACTAAATGGCTGGATACCCATCTGAACATCTCACCCAGGGCACACACCCCATGACCCGTTCCCCCCTGCGCCGCATGATCTTCGGCGCCCTGCGTCGCCTGTTGTACCTGTGGGTGCGCTCCGAGACCATCAACCAGTCCTCGATGTCGTTGAACCTGGACCGCAGCCGGCCAGTGTTCTATGCCCTGCCGTCACCGGCGCTCACCGACCTGGCCGTGCTCGACCACGAATGCACCAAGGCCGGGCTGCCACGCCCGGTGCTGCCGGTAGCCGTGGGCCCACTGCAGGAACCCGCCGCGTTCTTCTACCTGACACCCGACCCGGACTGGCTCGGCCGGCAGGACAAAAGCGGCGCGCCGCCCACGCTCGAGCGCCTGGTGGCTGCCGTCAGCCAGCATGCCGAAGAAGATGCGCAGATCATTCCTGTCAGCGTGTTCTGGGGCCAGACCCCGGCCAGTGAGTCCAGCCCGTGGAAGCTGCTGTTCGCCGACAGCTGGGCGGTAACCGGGCGCCTGCGCCGGCTACTGACCGTACTGATCCTGGGGCGCAAGACCCGGGTGCAGTTCTCCGCACCGATTCACCTGCGTGAACTGGTGCAGCACAACAAGGGCCACGAGCGCACCGTGCGCATGGCCCAACGCCTGATGCGCGTGCACTTTCGCAACCTCAAGACCGCCGTCATCGGCCCGGACATCTCGCACCGACGCAACCTGGTCAAAGGGCTGGTCCACGCCCCGCTGGTACGCCAGGCCATCACCGACGAGGCGCAACGCGAGAACCTGCCGCTGGCCAAGGCCGAAGCCCAGGCGCTGCGCTACGGCAATGAAATCGCCTCGGACTACACCTACACCGCCATCCGCTTCCTTGAGGTGGTGCTCAGTTGGTTCTGGAACAAGATCTACGACGGCATCAAGGTCAATCACATCGAACAGGTGCAAGGCATCGCGCCCGGCCACGAAGTGATCTACGTGCCGTGCCACCGCAGCCACATCGACTACCTGCTGCTGTCGTACCTGCTGTTCCGCAACGGGCTCACCCCGCCGCATGTGGCGGCGGGCATCAACCTCAACATGCCGGTGGTGGGCAACCTCCTGCGCCGTGGCGGCGCCTTCTTCATGCGCCGCACGTTCAAGGGCAACCCGCTGTACACCGCAGTGTTCAACGAATACCTGCATACCCTGTACACCAAGGGCTTCCCGGTCGAGTACTTCGTCGAAGGCGGCCGCTCGCGTACTGGGCGCATGCTGCAGCCACGCACCGGGATGCTGGCCATCACCCTGCGTAGCTTCCTGCGCTCGTCGCGCACACCGATCGTGTTCGTCCCGGTGTACATCGGCTACGAGCGGGTGCTCGAAGGCCGCACCTACCTCGGCGAGCTGCGCGGTGCCAGCAAGAAGAAGGAGTCGGTGTTCGACATCTTCAAGGTGTTCGGCGCGCTCAAGCAGCGGTTCGGCCAGGTCTACGTCAACTTCGGCGAACCGATCCGCCTGGCCGGCTTCCTCGACCAGCAGCAGCCCGGCTGGCGTGAACAGGAGCACGGCCCGCAGTACCGCCCGGACTGGCTCAACGCAACCACCACACGCCTGGGCGAGACCGTGGCCCGCCACCTGAACGAGGCGGCGGCGATCAACCCAGTCAACCTGGTGGCAATGGCGCTGCTGTCCACCAGCCGCCTGGCGCTGGACGAGCGCGCCCTGACCCGGGTGCTCGACCTGTACCTGGCCCTGCTGCGTCGCGTGCCCTACTCGCCACACACTACCCTGCCCGAAGGTGACGGCCAGGCGCTGATCGAACACGTGCGCAGCATGAACCTGATAGCCGAACAGAAGGACGCTCTGGGCCGCATCCTGTACCTGGATGAAGGCAATGCGGTGCTGATGACGTATTACCGCAACAACGTGCTGCACATCTTCGCCCTGCCGGCACTGCTGGCCAGTTTTTTCCTCAGCAGCTCGCGCATGAGCCGCGAACTGCTGGGCCAGTATGTGCATGCGTTGTACCCGTACCTGCAGGCCGAGCTGTTCCTGCGCTGGACGCCAGAGCAGCTGGACGACGTCATTGACCAATGGCTGGCTGCACTGGTCGAACAGGGACTGCTGCGCCAGGACAACGACCTGTACGTGCGCCCGGCGCCCAGCTCGCGGCAGTTCGTGCTGCTGACCCTGCTTGCCCGCACCATCACCCAGACCCTGCAGCGTTTCTACATGGCCACTTCGCTGCTGCTCAACAGCGGCCAGAACAGCCTGAGCGCCGAAGAACTGGAAGACCTGTGCGTAATGATGGCCCAGCGCCTGTCGATCCTGCATGGCTTGAACGCGCCGGAGTTCTTCGACAAGACGCTGTTCCGCCACTTCATCCAGACGTTACTCCAGCAAGGCGTGCTGCACACCGACACCCAAGGCAAGCTGGGCTATCACGACAAGCTCGGCGAGCTGGCCGAGGGCGTGGCCAAGCGTGTGCTATCAGCCGAGTTGCGCCTGTCGATCCGCCAGGTGGCCCTGCACCGGGAAGACGGGCTGGAAACTTCGACCATCTGAGGCTTTATCCGACGGGAAAATCCGCTAAAGTCCCTGGGGTTGGCCACAAGCCGGCTCCAAGGACCACGGAGATTCCATGAAAAAGCTCTTTATGCTGTGTTGCGCATCACTGCTCGCAGCCTGTTCCAGCCAAACCCCTTCCAACCAGGCCAGTCTGGAGGGTGAAGTCTTCTACCTGCAGCGCATCGCCCTGCCACCTGCCGCCACCCTCAGCGTAGCGCTGCAGGACGTATCGCTGATGGACGCCCCGGCGGTAACCCTGGCGCGCCAGGCCGGCCCGGTCAAAGGCAACGTGCCGCTGCCGTTCCACCTCACCTACGACCCGAGCCAGGTCAAGCCCGGCCACCGCTATGCGGTGAGCGCACGCATCGAGCTGGATGGCAAGCTGCTGTTCATCAACACCGAACACCACGCTGTCATGCTCGACGGCAGTGATGCGCAGCCCGTGCGCGTCAAGGTCGACCAGGTTCGCTGATACCCGTATTCATCCGTTTACAAGGAAAGCTTCATGATCCGCACTTCCCTGCGCTTCACCACCCTGTGCGCCGGCTTGCTGCTGTCGGCCAGCGCCTTGGCCCTGTCGCTGGGCGACCTGAGCCAGAAAGACGCCACCGGTGGCTTGAAGGATGCCCTGACCCAAGGCGCTCAACTGGCGGTCAAGCAACTGAGCACCCCCGGTGGCTTCAGCAATAACCCGGACGTGCGCATCGAACTGCCGGGCAACCTGGGCAAGGCAGCCAAGGCGATGAAGATGTTCGGCAAGGGTGAACAGGTCGAAGCCCTGGAAACCAGCATGAACAATGCTGCCGAGGCTGCCGTGCCACAGGCCCAGGCGATTCTGGTGGATGCCGTGAAGAACATGAGCGTGACCGACGCCAAGGGCATCCTCAGCGGCGGTGCCGACTCGGCCACCCAGTACCTGAACAAGAGCAGCCGCGACCAGATCCGCGCCAAGTTCCTGCCAATCGTCAAGCAGGCTACCGACAAGGTTGGCGTGGTCCAGCAGTACAATGCCTTCGCCGCCCAGGCCAAAGGCCTGGGGCTGGTCAAGGATGACGCCAATATCGAGAACTACGTGACCGAAAAGGCACTGGATGGCCTGTTCGAGATGATCGGCAAGCAGGAACAGAGCATTCGCCAGAACCCGGCGCAGGCAGCTACCAGCCTCGCCAAGAAGGTCTTCGGCGCCCTCTGATGGCCCAGCGGGCTTGAGGCTGATGCAGTACCTGGGGAAACAACTGGCTTGCTCAATTTCTAGAATCTAGTGCAATCCCTGTGGGAGCGGGCTTGTCCCGCGAACACGGGCGAAGCCCGTGCCATGCACCGTGTTGGGTTCTTCGCGGGACAAGCCCGCTCCCACAGGTTACCCCCGCAGGCTTGAGGCTGATGCAGTACCTGGAGAAACAACTGGCTTGCTCAATTTCTAGAATCTAGTGCAATCCCTGTGGGAGCGGGCTTGTTCCGCGAACACGGGCGAAGCCCGTGCCATGCACCGTGTTGGATTCTTCGCGGGACAAGCCCGCT
>NZ_SSOE01000015.1:0-238545 GCF_029871175.1 Pseudomonas sp. BN607 | reverse complement strand
TTCAGGCTCGAAAGTGATGTCGCCCACGAGATCGAGCGCCGCCCGCTCGGCGCTTGATCTTACAAACGACATCGCTATCAAGGCAGGTACCCGGCAGCCCAAGCCGCCGTCACAGCCAAACACTCTGACAAGCATTTCAGATATTCCCTACAACCCGGATATGGTGATTCCCAGCCCGAGGAAATACCCTACAAGTCCTGTCGACTGGCGTCTGATTGTTCCTGGAAACACTGCCACTTAGTCTTTCCGGGTCGCTGAAATGTAGCGATGCGGGTGTGGAAACCCGGTCAATCTTCAAGTGCCTGTTGTAATGGCAGCTGTATGCGGGAGGCCTTTTGGCCTACCGGGTCCTTGAAGACCGGTTTTCCACCCTGCATACAGTTGCCGCCCTTCGTGTGGAAACGGCGGTGGCAACTCCTTTAGCCTTCAAGGAATTGCGATAACGATGACTACTGAAGACACCCAATTCACCGTCGGCAAAACCACGTTCTTCCAAGGTGAAAACCAGACCCATCCACTGTTTCGCATCGAAGCAGGCATTCCGTGCCGGGACGCCCGTGACCAGGCATCCGAATTGATGGGCTATGTGCGGGAGCTGACCATCGTCGGACTGATGGATGAGAAACCCATGATGATCTGGGCTGCGCACTACCTAAGTGCGTTGGCCAAGGCGCTGATGGATGATGCCGAGTTAGGCATGTCGCGTTGAGTTTGGTGTCACTGTTAACCGCTAAAGCTAGTAATTGCTCCATACACTAATGGTTGACCTCCCCACCTATCGCATCTTGCCCCGGCACACCGAGGCAACGGAAGGTTTCCCACAGCCAATTGCCCTAAGAGCCACATGAGCTTCGGAAAATCTTCTCAATCAGCAACTACCCTATCCTATCGAACTCACGACACCAAATGGCTAATGTCTCCTTGCCAACCACCATTACCTGGCCAACAACGGTTAAGGCAATGCACAAGACTTGAGACGCAGCCAATGCTAAAAGATTTCGCATCAAGTGACATATGCATACTAGACAACGCCATTACACACGAGGAACAAGTCAAACTTAACAACGCCTTCTCACATACCCTTTGGCGATATGACTGGCCAGTTAACTCTACGCCCTTCGCTCGCCCCTGCTGGCATTTCTTCATTGCAGGGAGCAAGCGTGAATCACTGGAATGTTGTGAACAAGAACTGGCTGCAAGCGAGCGCTGGGGATTCCTCATCAACATCTGGAAACGTCTATGTGCTGAACACATGGAAAACTCTAAACTCATCGGCGTATATGCAAACGGCCAGACCGCTGGACAGGACAGTCCAATTCACCGAGACAACCTGCAAAGCGAGCCGGGGCATACCGCAGTCCTTTTCTGTAACGACTATTGGGCAACGACATGGGGAGGTGAGCTTTTATTCTGCAATAACGCCAAGACTGACGTTATCGCTGCGGCGTCACCCAAACCAAGACGCATTGCAATCTTCGACGGTGAAATGCCGCACCGAGCTAAATCACCAACCATAGACTGCGATCGTCTGCGCACCACCATTGCTTTCAAGACAATAAACAGGGATTTTAAAATATGACTAAACGGGTCGAGATATTCGTCGCCCTGGTGGATAGGGTGGGGAGGCCTGGATTCCAAGCAGGCGCAGCTGCCGCAGTTCACGATCAGTTCAACACTGACAAGCAGGGTTTCACACTTGTGGTACAGGGTGCCCAGACAACCAGCGCAATTGCTTCTGTACTGTCAGTTACGCAAATGACTGCAGGCGCAGTTCCGTTTATAAATATCGTCACCAACACCCTGGCGGGCACGGTAACCTTTCTGAAAATTGTTGCCGAGTACCAGCCTGACGACGAGCCGAATATAGGGGACTACGTCAGCCTTGTAGGTAATGTAGCAGGCGTCGTAGCGGGTTTCGCAATACTAATAGCCGCACCTTGGGTCGCAGGCACTCTCACCGCCATATCACTGGGAGCCAGCTTAATTGGAACTTACAATTCGGCACTGGCAGAAAAAATCCAAACAACAATCACTCCTATAATCGACGCACTCATTAAACACGACATAACGAAAGAGACCGCAAATCCGATACTGGCGCCGAATCTGACAATAACAGACCCACAATCTATACATGAGCATTTTGGGGGACTAATACAAGTTATCACGTGGAACCCGGACACGTTGGAGATCAAACTGGACACCAGAACTTTAGAATCCTTCACTATCAATCAGCCAATAATACAGCCGGGAGGTGTCAACTCACCTATTACACCCCCTAACCCTCCTGCAAATGGAGGGGGAGCTTCGATAACAATAGGAATCGAAAGCGTTAATGGGCAAGTACCGACAGGACCAATCCCCTCGATCACCACTACAATAGGTGGAGGCCAAGACAAATATGCCTGTTGCTCCGCTCCGCAGCAAGATAAATACCGTTAACCAAAGCGAACCGATGGATTTTTTCCGATGCTGACTTGGTCGTCGTGGCTCCAAATGATGCATGCTTTGGAGCCGGCTAAACGGGTGACCTCCCTGTTATTCGTAGGCACTTTTTTTGCCTGTCTTGCACTCGCACACCTTACAGTGTGGAAAGAAGCACCAGAGCCTGTAACCGCTCCTTGGGTAAGTGTTAGGGCAGCGTTTGCATCCGCACCTGAAACCTGGGATTACGACAGGTCGCTTTACACTTTTCGTATTGCATACAAAGAGCCAAGCGGACAAGTCATCCAACGTCGGGTATATACACATAAAGCACGTTATGACGCTGCCAACATGAACAAGAAGACACCGCTCTTTGCCGAGATCGAAGATGCTTTGACTGGGCCTATTATCAGGCGGCTATCGACCGGAAGCGGAGTCCTGTACGAGCCAGCGCTCAAGGAGTATGTGATCGAAAAATACAACCGCAGTCTTTTGGAGGGAATTGTGTTTTTCTCATTGCTGAGCCTGGTTTCATTTATCGCAGCAGGCGTAATGCACTGGCAAAACCGGAAGCGCAAAATGCAATCCGAGATCAGCCAATAGCAATTGTATCTGTGCGGTTTTACCCGCCAAGCAGCCAACTTGGTGGATGGCACCGGCTTTGCCGGTGTTCGCGGCGGTTCGACGCCTGGACATGCTCGCTCCCACAGGAGTCGCGCTTGGCTTGCCGGCGATCGGCTGCAATACAGCCCTCTATTTGCCGTCAGCGCGGCTCCATGTGGGCAATCATCAACTGCACACTTTCATTACCGCGAAACTCGTTCACATCCAGTTTGTAAGCCAACTCGACCCAACGCACAGTCGGGTTCGGCCACACTTCGCGGTCGATGCCGAAGGCAATGCCATCCAGCCGTACCGAGCCACATTCGCTCTTGAGCACCACCTTCAGGTGCCGCTCTCCGACCACGCGCTGCTCCACCAACTGGAACACACCATGGAACAGCGGCTCAGGGAAGTGCTGGCCCCATGGGCCGGCATGGCGCAGGGCCTTGGCCAGGTCGAGGTGGAACTCCTCTACCGCCAGGCTGCCGTCGGACAACAGCCGGCCAGTCAGGTCTTCTTCGCGCAGTTGACGCCGCACCTCTTCATCGAACGCTTCGGCAAACGCCGGGAAGTTAGCCTCTGGCAACGATAACCCGGCAGCCATGGCGTGGCCGCCGAACTTGCTGATCAGTTGCGGGTAGCGCGCCGCCACGGCATCCAGCGCATCGCGAATATGGAAGCCCGGTACCGAGCGCGCCGAACCTTTGAGCATGCCTTCACCGGCATCGGCAAAAGCGATGGTCGGCCGGTGGTAACGCTCCTTCAGGCGCGAAGCCAGGATACCGATCACGCCCTGATGCCAGTCCGCATCGAACAGGCACAAACCATACGGCATCGACTCCACCGGCAGGTCCTTGAGCTGGGCCAAGGCTTCGCGCTGCATACCCTGCTCGATGGACTTGCGGTCCTGGTTCAGGTCATCCAACTGCTGGGCCATGTCCTGGGCCAGCGCAGCGTCTTCACACAGCAGGCATTCGATACCCAGGCTCATGTCGTCCAGACGCCCGGCGGCGTTCAGCCGTGGGCCGAGGATGAAGCCGAGGTCGGTCGAAGTGATGCGTCGATGGTCACGACGCGCCACTTCAAGAATGGCCTTGAGGCCCGGCCGGGCGCGGCCAGCGCGGATGCGCTCCAGGCCCTGATGCACCAGGATGCGGTTATTGGCATCCAGCGGCACCACGTCGGCAACACTGCCCAGTGCCACCAGGTCGAGCAGTTCCCCGATATTCGGCTGCGGCTGCGCTTCGTAACGGCCGAGACTGCGAAAGCGTGCACGCAGGGCCATCAGAACGTAGAAGATCACCCCTACCCCGGCCAGCGACTTGCTCGGGAAGCTGCAGCCCGGCTGGTTGGGGTTGATGATGGCATCGGCCTCGGGCAGCTGTTCGCCCGGCAGGTGGTGGTCGGTCACCAGCACCTTGAGCCCGGCAGCCTTGGCGGCGGCCACCCCATCGACACTGGAAATGCCGTTGTCCACGGTAATCAGCAATTGCGGCCGACGCTGCAGTGCCACCTCGACAATTTCCGGGGTCAGGCCGTAACCGTACTCGAAGCGGTTGGGCACCAGATAATCGACATGGGCCGCACCCAGCAGGCGCAGACCCAGTACCCCGACAGTGCTGGCGGTAGCTCCGTCGGCATCGAAGTCACCGACGATGAGGATGCGCTGGCGCTGGTCGATGGCTTCGACCAGCAGGTCCACACCGGCCTCGATGCCCTTGAGCTGCTGGTATGGCAGCAGGCGCGCCAGGCTCTTGTCCAACTCGGCCTCGCTCTGCACGCCACGCGCGGCGTACAGGCGGGTCAGCAAGGGTGGCAGGTTACCCAGAAATGGCAGGGTCGGCGGCAGCGGGCGGGGTTCGATACGCATGGGTTGCTTCAACCACGCTCGCCGAGCAGCCACTGCAGTTGTACTTCATGCTGGCCACGGTCGTCAGTCACGAATACCGTACCTTCACTGATCATCACGTCCCACTTGATGCTACGCGGCATGTCGGTCGCCAGGGTTTCCAGCACCTCTTGCGGCACAGCGGCAATGCTCAGGTTCTTCAGGTTCTTGACCGCGCTCACCACTTTACCCTCCCACACTCGCAGGCTGCCGTAAGCCAGCAAGCTGGTGCGTTCGGTGCGACGCGAACACCAGGTCAGGCGATCGGCATCGGGCTGGCCAACTTCAATCCAGTGCAGCACGCGATCGTCCAGGCTCTTTTCCCACAGCGCCGGCTCATCGACATCCGACAGACCGCGGCCAAACGACAAGTTCTCGTTGTACCAGAGCGCGTACGCCAACAGACGAACGGCCATACGCTCTTCGGTTTCCGAAGGGTGCCGAGCGATAGTCTGTTTGACGCTTTCGTAGACGTTGCGATCAAGGTCGGTGAGATTCAATTCGAACTTGTAGGTGGTGGACGGCTGGGCCATGGTCGACGGGCTTCGTGCAAAAGAAAAGTGGCACAGTCTAACTCATCCACACTTTCCTTGCGCCGCAGCAGTACCCGGCGAAACCGACGTGTGATAAAACCACGGCTCTGCCCAACTGCCACGGATGCCCCATGTCGACGCCCAGCAAACCCCTCGCCGGTCTCAAAGTTGTCGAACTCGGCACCCTGATCGCCGGGCCGTTCGCTTCGCGAATTTGCGCCGAGTTCGGTGCCGAGGTGGTCAAGGTCGAATCGCCCGATGGCGGCGACCCGCTGCGCAAGTGGCGCAAGCTGTACGAGGGCACCTCGCTGTGGTGGTTCGTGCAGGCCCGCAACAAGCAGTCACTGACCCTCAACCTCAAGCACCCCGAAGGTCGCGAGGTGCTGAAGAAGCTGCTGGCCGAAGCCGACATCCTGATCGAGAACTTCCGCCCAGGCGTGCTGGAAAAGCTCGGCCTGGGCTGGGACGTGCTGCATGCCCTGAATCCACGCCTGGTGATGGTGCGCCTGTCGGGCTTTGGCCAGACCGGGCCGATGAAAGACCAGCCAGGCTTTGGCGCGGTAGGCGAGTCGATGGGCGGCCTGCGCTACATCACCGGCTTCGACGACCGCCCACCGGTACGCACGGGCATTTCCATCGGTGATTCGATTGCCGCCCTGTGGGGGGTGATCGGCGCGCTGATGGCGCTGCGCCATCGGGAGGTCAATGGTGGCCAGGGTCAGGTAGTGGACGTGGCGCTTTACGAGGCAATCTTCGCCATGATGGAAAGCATGGTCCCGGAGTTCGACGTGTTCGGTTTCATCCGCGAACGCACCGGCAACATCATGCCCGGCATTACCCCCTCCTCGATCCACACCAGCGCGGACGGCAAGCACGTGCAGATCGGCGCCAACGGCGATGCGATTTTCAAGCGCTTCATGCAGGCCATTGGCCGCGACGACCTGGCCAATGACCCGACTTTGGCCACCAACGATGGCCGCGACCTGCGCCGCGACGAGCTGTACGGGGTGATCGATCGCTGGGCCAACAGCCTGCCGCTCGAGCAGTTGATGCAGGTGCTGACCACCGCCGAGGTACCCGCCAGCCGCATTTATTCAGCCGAGGACATGTTCAACGACCCACAATACCTGGCGCGGGAAATGTTCCTGCAGGCCAGGCTGCCGGATGGCAAGCCGTTCAAGATGCCTGGCATCGTACCCAAATTGTCGGACACACCCGGTTCAACCGAGTGGGTTGGCCCGGCGTTGGGCGAACATACCGACGCGCTGCTTGGCAGCCTTGGGTACGACGCGGCGGCCATCGCCAACCTGCGCGCAGCAGGCACGGTCTGACTCTGGCGCTGCCCGGCCCCATGCGCGCTGTCCGCTGGTTACGTCACCTGCTCCTGCTGTGCGGGCTGCTGCCCGCGTTGGCACTACCCCCTGCCTGTGCCAAGGAGCGCATCTTCTGGCTGGTGCGCGACCTGCCGCCGTTCACCATTTTCGACGGCCCGGAAAAAGGCCAAGGGGTGGTGGACCAGCTGTTGCCACTGCTGATCGGGCAGATGCCCGAGTACGACCACAGCATTGTGCGTGTCAACCGCGCCCGTGGCATCCAGATGCTGCAAGACCGCAGCAACTTCACTTGCGACCCGACCCTGCTATGGACCCCGGAGCGTGCCAAGTACGTGCGCTTTTCCATGCCATCGCTGGGCGTGCTCAGCGGCGGCCTGGTGCTGCGCAAGGAGAACCAGGCGCTGGTGGCGCCCTACCTCGACGGCCAGGAAGTAAACCTGCATGGGCTGCTGAGCGAGACACCGCTGAAGCTTGGAATTGTTGCCGAGCGCAGCTATGGCACGCAGATCGACAGCATCCTGCGCCAGCTGCCCGATACGTCGCTCAGCCGCCACTATGGCAACGACGCCACTGCCAACCTGCTGCAAATGCAAAAACTGGGGCGCCTGCGCATGGTGCTCGGCTACTGGCCCGAGGTCCGCTACCTGATCCAGCAACAAGGCGGGGTACTGGCTGATTACCAGTTTCATCCGGTGCAGGGGGTGGACCGTTACCAGTTTCTGCACGTGGGTTGCTCGGACAGCCCTTTGGGGCGCGAAGCGATCGCGCATATCGATCAGCTGTTACCTGCACTGCGCCGGGATGTGTTGCCGGGGCTGTATGCGCGCTGGCTGGACGCGGGGTTGCATGAAGGCTATCTGCAAGAAAGCAAGCGCTTCTTCGAGGACCGGTAACACCCACATAAGCGCGCAGTTTGCATAAAAAGAAACCCCGGGCGCTGGGGAAGACGCCCGGGGCCAAGCGAAAGTCCTTGGGGACTTCCCGTGACAGCCTTGCCAGCGCCGGAGCAAAGCGCTGGCTGGCTGCCCCTACAGTGTCTGATAAGCCACTCAGGCAAAGGTTCCCTGCGGTTGCTGGCGCTGCTGGAGTGCTGCAATCACACAAGGTTGCAATCGCCCCTCGGCGATCTGCAGGTCACGGTGCAGACCATCCACCAGATCGATCAACAGGCGTTGCTCCTGCAACTGCCGCTCACTGACGGTGCGCTGCAAGGTGATGCCGGCGAGGGGGTCGTGAACGGTCAGTTGGCGGTTACCGCTGGCATCTGCGATGCCAAGGTCGGTCTGGTAGGGGCTCAGGGCGTCGTTGAGCAGGCTGCAGATTCTTTCCATCCGGATCACTCGCTGCGTGGTGGGATATAAAGGAACTGACCAACAGACGCAGCGGAAAGTTCGTCATGCCGCGCGTTGTTCAGTGAGCATGCGGGGCTGACATGACAGTTTGAATACGCCGCCCTGGGCGCACCTGCAAGGTTTGCAGGGCGTGCTGCAGGCGCGGCATCGACAGCGGCCAGGGCAGCTCCGCGAGTACCCAAAGGCCTCTGTTTCTCGCCTCTTGAGCAAGGTCATGGCACTTGGGAGCGGCCTGGCCGACGAACAGCAGCGCACGTGCAAGGGGCTGCCGGGCCAGCAAGGCAAGGCCGGCCCTGGTGGGCATGGCATGGTCGAGGATCACAAGGTCGGGACGACGCTCAGCGACGATACAGGCATCGAGGTCGGTGGTGCTGGCACTGATGCGCACGTCGAAGACGCCCTGGGCATTCAGGGCCTGGTGCAGGAGGATCTGGTGAGATGGGCGCGCCTGGTGGATGAGTACGGAGGTCTGGTGCATGAGCCGCTCCTGGTAGCAGGACCGACTAAGTTAGGCGCTGCGCTTGGCGACCTACATAGGGCGTTTCTGATAGCGCTGTAGGAAAAGACCGAGAACCTGGGGCCGCTTCGCGACCCCAGGGACCAACGCGATTACAACGGTTTGCCGCGGTTGCCGTGCTGGCTGACAAAGCCCTGTACCGCCTTCAGGTCATTGGCCAGCACTGTGCAACGCTCTTCACGGCTGAACAGGTCGCTGAGGTGCGCTGGCAGTTCCAGTGCCTTGCCCACACCGGCCTTCTCCACCGCTTCGGGGAACTTGACCGGGTGCGCGGTACCCAGCACCACCATCGGCGTGTCCAGACTGCGGCGGCACTCGCGAGCGGCCTTGACGCCAATCGCAGTGTGCGGGTCAAGCACTTCACCGGTTGCGGCAAACACTTCGGCGATGGTCTCGCAGGTTTGCTCGTCGCTGACGGCCAGCGAGTCGAACAGCTTGCGCGCTTCGGTCCAGCGGTCTTGCTCGACGCTGAAGCCGCCACCTTGTTTGAAGTTGTCCATCAGCTCGGCAATCGCGCCACCGTTGCGGCCGTGCAGGTCGAACAGCAGGCGCTCGAAGTTGGACGAAACCATGATGTCCATCGACGGCGACAGGGTCGCATGCAGGGTTTCCTTGACGTACTGATTGCCGCTCATGAAGCGGTGCAGGATGTCGTTACGGTTGGTGGCGACGATCAGCTGGCTGACCGGCAGGCCCATGTTGCGAGCCAGGTAACCGGCGAAGATGTCGCCGAAGTTGCCGGTTGGCACCGAGAATGCCACCGAACGCGCCGGGCCACCCAACTGCAGGGCTGCATGGAAGTAGTAGACGATCTGGGCCATGATCCGCGCCCAGTTGATCGAGTTGACCGCCACCAGGCGGGTGCCCTTGAGGAACGACTGGTCGGCGAAACTGGCCTTGACCATTTCCTGGCAGTCATCGAAGTTGCCTTCGATGGCGATGTTGTGGATGTTGTCACCGAAGATGGTGGTCATCTGCCGGCGCTGCACTTCCGACACACGCTGGTGCGGGTGCAGGATGAAGATGTCGACGTTGTCGCAACGGCGGCAGCCTTCGATGGCGGCGGAACCCGTGTCGCCACTGGTGGCACCGACAATAACCACGCGCTCGTTGCGCTTGGCCAGCACGTGGTCGAGCAGGCGGCCGAGCAGTTGCAGGGCAAAGTCCTTGAACGCCAGGGTCGGGCCGTGGAACAGTTCCAGCACCCATTCGTTGCTGTTCAGCTGGCGCAGCGGGGCCACCGCTGCATGGGCGAACTCACCGTAGGTTTCTTCGAGGATTTTCTTGAAGTCGGCATCGGCAATGCTGCCTTCGACGAACGGGCGCATGACCCGGAAGGCCAGTTCGTGGTACGGCAGGCCAGCCCACGAGGCGATTTCTTCCTGGGTGAAACGTGGCAGGTTTTCCGGCACGTACAAGCCGCCGTCACTGGCCAGGCCAGCCAGCAGCACGTCTTCAAAATTCAGGGCCGGTGCCTGGCCGCGGGTACTGATATAGCGCATGGGTGCAAACCTTCGATGCTGAGGCCCGGGCCGCACCGGCGGCCCGAGAACAAAATTAATTGAGCTGTTCGACGCGGATACGCACAACCTTGCCGACCACGTCCTGCAGGGCTTCCAGGGCGACGATGGCATCATTGATGCGCTGCTCGACCACGCGGTGGGTCAGCAGGATCATCGGCACCAGGCCGTCCTGCTCCTCGGCTTCCTTCTGCATGATCGACTCGATGTTGATGCCACGCTCCGAGAGGATGCTGGCCACCTGGGCCAGGACGCCCGGGTGATCCTTGGCCTGGATGCGCAGGTAGTAGGCGCTTTCGCAGGCTTCGATCGGCAGGATCGGGTGAGCCGACAGCGAATCCGGCTGGAAGGCCAGGTGCGGCACGCGGTTTTCCGGGTCGGAGGTCATGGCACGGACCACGTCGACCAGGTCGCCGACCACCGACGAAGCGGTAGGCTCCATGCCGGCGCCAGCACCGTAGTACAGGGTTGAACCGGCAGCGTCGCCGTTGACCATGACGGCGTTCATGACGCCGTTGACGTTGGCGATCAGGCGGTCGGCCGGGATCAGCGTCGGGTGCACGCGCAACTCGATGCCCTCGGCGGTGCGGCGGGCCACGCCCAGGTGCTTGATGCGGTAGCCCAGCGCTTCGGCGTAGTTCACGTCAGCGGTGGTCAGCTGGGTGATGCCCTCGGTGTAGGCCTTGTCGAACTGCAGCGGGATACCAAAGGCAATGGATGCCAGGATGGTCAGCTTGTGCGCAGCATCGATGCCCTCGACGTCGAAGGTGGGGTCGGCTTCGGCATAGCCCAGCGCCTGCGCTTCGGCCAGCACGTCCGGGAAGGCACGGCCCTTTTCGCGCATTTCGGTGAGGATGAAGTTGCCAGTGCCGTTGATGATCCCGGCCAGCCAGTTGATGCGGTTGGCCGACAGGCCTTCGCGGATGGCCTTGATCACCGGGATGCCACCGGCCACGGCTGCTTCGAAGGCGACGATCACACCCTTCTCGCGGGCCTTGGCGAAAATTTCGTTACCGTGCACGGCGATCAGCGCCTTGTTGGCGGTGACCACGTGCTTGCCGTTTTCGATGGCCTTGAGCACCAGGTCGCGGGCGATGGTATAGCCACCGATCAGCTCGATGACAATGTCGATCTCCGGGTTGCTCGCAACTTCGAACACGTCAGCGGTAATGGGGGTACCGGTAATCTGGCAGTTCGGGTTCTGCGAGCGCATGGCGATCTGTGCCACTTCAATACCGCGCCCGGCACGGCGGGCAATCTCCTCGGCGTTGCGCTGAAGTACATTGAAGGTTCCGCCACCGACGGTCCCCAACCCACAGATGCCTACTTTGACCGGTTTCACTGTGAACTCCCCATTGAACGGCCGGCACCTTTGCCGACCGTGAAACATGCCGTCACCCCATGACGACGGCGTACTGAATTGGATTACTTGGCCAGCGCCAGCTTGGCAACCTGCGGTGCCGGCTGGTAGCCCGGAATGACCTGGCCGCTTTCAAGCACGATGGCCGGCGTGCCGTTGACACCGATCGACTGGCCCAGCTGGAACTGCTTGCCGACCGGGTTGGCACACTTGGCAGCCTTGATTTCTTCGCCTTCGACCATCTTGTCCATCGCCGCACGGCGGTCACTGGAGCACCACACCGCCTGCAACTGCTGGTCACCCGGCGAACCGAGGCCCTGGCGCGGGAAGGCGACATAGCGCACTTCGATACCGCGGCGGTTCAGCTCAGGCACTTCGGCGTGCAGCTTGTGGCAATAAGGGCAGGTGGTGTCGGTGAACACGGTGATATGCGACTTGGTTTCACCCTTGGCAGGATAAACCACCATCTCGGCGGCTGGAATGCCGTTGATGAGCTTGGCGATGCCCTGGCGTTCGGTCTTTTCGGTGAGGTTGACCGGCTTACCGTCCTGGATCTGGAACAGGTAACCCTGCATGACGAACTGGCCATCGGCACTGGCGTACAGCACGCGACCGCCCTGCAGCTTGACTTCGTACAGGCCATTCAGCGGGCTGCTGGCCACGCTTTCCACGGGCACTTCGAGCTCAAGGTTTTGCAACGATTTACGGATGGCCTGCTCGGCACCGGCATTGCTGTCGGTGGTCGCGGCAACGGCAAAGGTACTGGCCAGCGCCAACGCGGCGGCGGCGAAAAACTGGGTCACGCGCATGGGAACTCCTGAAGGCGGACAGGGGCCGGGGGACGTCACCTGCGGAAAATACGCGGTGAACATGCGGCCCTTGGTGCAAACCGCCCAAGCCTACCACATCACACTGCCGGTGAAGGGGCTTGCAAGGACCGGTCGGCGGAACATGAAAAACATTCATCCACGGGGATGATGCTGAGCGTGCAGTTGCTGCAGCCGGGCCTTGGCCACGTGGGTGTAGATCTGCGTGGTCGAAAGGTCGCTGTGGCCCAGCAGCATCTGCACCACACGCAGGTCGGCGCCATGGTTGAGCAGGTGGGTGGCGAAGGCATGACGCAAGGTGTGCGGTGACAGCGGCTTGTCGATGCCGGCCACGCGGGCGTGGTGCTTGATGCGGTGCCAGAAGGTCTGCCGCGTCATCTGCTCGCCGCGCAGGCTGGGGAACAGCACATCGCTGGGGCGGCCGTTGAGCAGTTCGGCGCGGCCATCGCGCAGGTAGCGCTCCAGCCACACCACCGCTTCTTCGCCCATGGGCACCAGGCGTTCCTTGCTGCCCTTGCCCATTACCCGCAGTACACCTTGGCGCAGGTTGACCTGGTCGAGGGCCAGGCTGACCAGTTCGGTGACGCGCAGGCCGCAGGCATACAGCACTTCGAGCATGGCACGGTCGCGCTGGCCGATGGCCTCGCCCAGGTCCGGAGCTTGCAGCAAGGCCTCGACATCCGCTTCGGACAGCGACTTGGGCAATGGTTTGCCCAGTTGCGGCATTTCGACTTGCAGGGTCGGGTCAATGTCCACCAGCTTTTCCCGCAGCAAATAACGGAAGAAGCCGCGCAGGCCGGACAGGAAGCGCGCCGTCGAGCGTGGTTTGTAGCCTTGGTCAAGGCGCCAGGCCAGGTGGTCGAGGATCAGCGCTCGACCGGCGTCGGGCAGCGACACCGAGTGTTCCTGCAACCAGCCATTGAACAATGCGAGGTCGCTGCGATAGGAAACGCGGGTGTTGTCGGACAAGCCTTTTTCCAGCCACAGGGCATCCAGGAACTGGTCGATCAGGGGGTGGTCTAGGGCTGGCATGAAATCTCGGTGGCAAACGACGAAATGGCGCTTAGTCTTTCATAACAACGCTGGCATAGGGAGCCCGCATGAGCGAACAGCAGATCCTTCTGAGTGTGGGTGGCATCGGTGCCGCTGCGC
Source organism: Pseudomonas sp. BN607 (assembly GCF_029871175.1). Lineage (NCBI taxonomy): Bacteria > Pseudomonadati > Pseudomonadota > Gammaproteobacteria > Pseudomonadales > Pseudomonadaceae > Pseudomonas > Pseudomonas sp. BN607. The sequence continues at coordinate 225,038 of NZ_SSOE01000015.1, read as the reverse complement.
TCGCTTGCCAGTGGCTGGCCTGGCGACTGAAGCTGCCAGCCATCCTGTTCCTGCTGCTGTGCGGCATCGTGGCCGGCCCACTGCTTGGCTGGCTGTCCCCCGAAGCACTGTTCGGCCCGCTGCTGATGCCTCTGGTTTCACTGGCCGTGGCGTTGATCTTGTTCGAAGGCAGCCTGACCCTGCACGTCTCGCAATGGCGGGAGATCGGCAGCGTGGTGCACCGCCTGGTAACCATCGGGGCACTGACCACCTGGCTGGTGATCGCCCTGGCCACCCACTGGCTGCTGGGCTTCGAATGGCCGCTGGCAATCCTGTTCGGCGCCCTCACCCTGGTGACCGGGCCCACAGTGATCGTACCCATGCTGCGGGTGGTACGGCCTAACGCGACGATCGGCAATATCCTGCGCTGGGAGGGCATCGTCATCGACCCGATCGGCGCCCTGCTTGCGGTCGTGGTCTACAGCTTCATCATTGCCAGTGGTGACGGCCTGAGCCAGAGCCTGTTCACCTTTGCCGGGGTCATTCTGTGCGGCTGCGCACTGGGCGCAGCCGGGGGCTGGCTGCTGGGGCAAGTCATGCGCGAGCAGTGGCTGCCGGAATACCTGCATAACCTGGCATCCCTGGCCGCCGTGCTGGGTATCTTCATTGCCGCCAACCAGATCGTCCACGAGTCCGGGCTGCTGGCCGTGACGGTCATGGGCATGTGGCTGGCCAACATGCGCGGCGTGGATGTGCGGCAGATTCTGCACTTCAAGGAAAACCTCAGCGTCCTGCTGATTTCAGGCCTGTTCATCCTGCTGGCCGCGCGCCTGGACCTGCAGGCCCTGCTATCCCTCGGCCCAGCAGTTCTGGCCCTGCTGCTGGTGATCCAGTTGCTGGCAAGGCCGTTGAACGTACTGGTTTCCACCGCCGGGTCTTCGCTGAACTGGCGCGAACGCGCCTTGCTGGCCTGGATTGCACCACGCGGGATCGTTGCGGCGGCGGTTTCAGCGGTATTCGCCATCCGCCTGGACCAGGCGGGCCACGCCTCAGCCTTGTTGCTGGTGCCGCTGACCTTCGCCGTGATCATCGGCACGGTAGTGCTGCAAAGCGCTACTGCCCGCCCGCTGGCGCGGCTGCTCAAGGTTGCCGAACCTGCCCCCAGTGGCTTTCTGCTGGTGGGCGCCAACCCGCCTGCGCGCACGCTGGCCAAAGCATTGCAGCAACTCGGTTGCCGCGTCCTGCTGACAGACTCAAGCTGGGAAAACATCCGCGCCGCGCGCATGGATGGCCTGCCCACCTATTTCGGTAACCCGGCTTCGCAGCATGCCGACGCACATCTGGACCTGGTGGGCCTGGGGCACCTGCTGGGCGTTTCGCCCGCCGGCGAAATCAACGCGCTGGCCTGCGCACGGTTTCGCCATGATTTTGGCCACAAGCGGCTGTTCGTGTTGGCCAGCGGCCTGGAAAACCAGCGCAGCGACAAGCATCGAGCCAGCGAAGAACACCGCGGCCAGTTGCTGGGCTCAAAGCCGATGACCTACGTGCAATTGGCCACCCGCCTGCATCAGGGCAGCGAGTTGTTCAGCACGACACTCACCGAAGCCTTCGGTTGGCCGCAGTACCAGGCACTGCATGGTGAACGTGCCACTTTGCTGTTCGCCCGAGACAACCATGGCTGGGTTCATGTCGCCTGTCCGGACACACCCTTGCAGCCCACGGCCGGCTGGACGCTGCTGTCATTGATCGATCCACAGCCACAAGCGCCGCTGGCAGAGGCAGAAAAAACGCTGGGCGCCTCGTAGCCATCAGTTGCCGGGCAATACGGGCACCGGGCGCTTGTCCTCGTCAATGGCGACGAAGCTGAACACCCCGTGGATGGCCCGCTCACGGCCATCCAGGTACATGTTCTCGACAAACACATCCACCTGCACCTGCAAGCTGGTATTACCGACCTTGATCACGGAGCCCACCAGTTCGACGATAGAGCCCGCCGGGATGGGGTGTTTGAAGTCGATGCGGTCGGTGGAGACTGTCACCAGCGGCAGCCGACAGAAGCGCGTGGCGGCGATGAACGACACTTCGTCCATCCAGGCCAGGGCAGTGCCGCCGAACAGGGTGTTGTGGTGGTTGGTGGTATTGGGGAACACCGCCTTGGTCACGCGGGTTACCGACAGTTCGGTACGGCGCTGGATTTCCTGGTCTCGGGTAGTCATGGCAATCACATTTTCGAGGTTACAAAAAGCAAAAAAGCAGCCCGAAGGCTGCTTTTTTCTCGCTAGGCGGCCTCGGCCACCGGGCAAACTGTCCTCAGGACAGTTTTTCCTTGATGCGAGCGGCTTTGCCGGACAGGTCGCGCAGGTAGTACAGCTTGGCTTTACGCACGTCACCACGACGTTTCACGGCCAGGCTGTCGATTTGCGGGCTGTAGGTCTGGAAGGTACGCTCTACGCCAACGCCGCTGGAGATCTTGCGCACGGTGAAGGCGCTGTTCAGACCGCGGTTACGCTTGGCGATGACAACGCCTTCGAACGCCTGCAGACGGGAACGCTCACCTTCCTTCACTTTAACCTGGACGACAACGGTGTCGCCTGGTGCGAAGGTCGGGATTTCCTTGCTCATCTGCTCGGCTTCGAGCTGCTGGATGATCTTGTTGGTCATGCTGTGCTCCTAAGATGGATACGCGATCCACCATCGATACGTTTAACTATCGTCCCGCTCGCGGAGATATTCCTCGAGCAGCTTCTTCTCTTCTCCAGAAAGCGAGCGACTTTCCAGAAGATCGGCGCGTCGTTCGAAGGTCCTACCAAGGGACTGCTTCATCCTCCAACGCCGGATATGTGCATGGTTGCCACTTAGCAACACGTCGGGAACGCGCTGATCCGCATACACCTCAGGCCGGGTGTAGTGCGGGCAATCGAGCAGACCGTCGGTGAAGGAATCTTCTTCCGCCGAGTCCACATGCCCTAAAGCTCCGGGCAGCAGCCGCGTAACCGCATCGATCAGTACCATGGCCGGCAGCTCGCCACCGGAAAGCACATAGTCACCAATCGACCACTCCTCATCGACATGAGCCTCGATAAAGCGCTCGTCGATGCCTTCATAACGACCGGCGATCAGGATCAACGATTCCTGTTCGGCCAGGCCTTTGACCGCCTGCTGAGTCAGCTTGCGGCCTTGTGGCGAAAGGTAGATCACCTTCGCCGCTGCTCCGGTCGCTTGCCTGGCGCTAACCAGTGCATCTTCCAGAGGCTTGATTTTCATCACCATGCCCGGACCACCGCCAAACGGCCGATCATCTACCGTGTGGTGACGATCTGTGGTGTAGTCCCGCGGGTTCCAGCAAGTCACCTGAAGCAACCCCTGTTTCACCGCGCGGCTGCTAATGCCGTACTCCGTGATGGCCGAGAACATCTCGGGGAACAACGTGATGACGTCTACGCGAAGGTTACCCATCGTTTAGAAGTCCGCGTCCCACTCAACCCGCATCGTGCCTGCTTCCAGGTCGATTGCCAGCACGCATTGCTCCGTATAGGGCAACAGACGCTCGCGATCATCCAGGCTGCCTGCGCAGGGTTTGACCACCATTACATCGTTCGCACCGGTCTCCAACAGGTGATCGACCTTGCCGAACAGATGTTCGTCCTGGTTGATGACCTTCAGACCTACCAACTGGTACCAGTAGTACTCGTCGGCAGCCAGGTTGGGCAAAAGGCTCCGCGCAATGCAGATTTCGTAACCGCTCAGAAGACGGGCTTCATCGCGATCATCGAGGCCTTTCAGCTTCACGACCAGGCCCTTTTGGGAGCCACGACCGCTAACCAGCTCGACCTGCTTTACCTTGCCTTCGTGCCGAAGCGTCCAGCGCGGATAATCCAACAGGTTTTCAATCGGATCGGTAAAGGAATACACCTTCACCTCGCCGCGAACGCCGTGAACCGAAAAAATCTTGCCAACGACGATGAGGTCGTCAGCCTTTTCTGGCGTCGCGTTCATACTATTCAGGCAGCGGCCTTGGCAGCTTCCTTCAGCAGCTGAGCAACGCGCTCAGACGGCTGTGCACCCTGGCTCAGCCAGTAGGTGACGCGCTCTTGGTTGACCGACAGCTTGACTTCGGCGCCAGCAGCGATCGGGTTGAAGAAACCTACGCGCTCAACGAAACGGCCGTCACGGGCGTTACGCGAGTTGGTCACGGTCAGGTGGTAGAATGGGCGCTTTTTCGAGCCGCCACGGGCCAGACGAATGGTTACCATGTGAACATCGTTCCTATAGTCGGTGCTGCAGTTGATACAGCAGCTGGTACTGCAAATCTGAATGCCAAATAGGCACACGGGTGCCCAAAAGGCCGCATATTCTCGGGGAATACACGGACATTTGCAAATGACTTTTTCGGCAAGGCCTTGCCCCACCGTCCAGATTTGCCGGTTGCGCCGCGTAATTCGCGGCCGTTGCCCCGCTACAGCGGGGGTTCTGGGCACTTGCCGGACAAACGGCAGGCGCCCGGAATAGGGTTACAGCTTCGGCATGCCGCCGCCTGGCAGCATCCCGCCCAGGCCGCGCATCATCTTGGCCATGCCGCCCTTGGCAGAAAACTTCTTCATCATCTTCTGCATCTGCTTGTGCTGCTTGATCAGCCGGCCGATGTCCTGCACCTGGGTACCGGAACCCAAGGCAATACGGCGCTTGCGCGAACCGCTGATCAGGTCAGGGTCGCGGCGCTCGGCCGGGGTCATGGAGTTGATGATCGCTTCCATCTGCTTGAACTGCTTCTCGGCCGCGCCCTGGGCATTGCCCATCTGCGACAGGTTGACCCCGCCGATGCTCGGCAGCTTGTCCATCAGGCCGCCGAGGCCGCCCATGTTCTTCATTTGTTGCAGCTGGTCACGGAAGTCTTCGAGGTCGAAGCCCTTGCCCTTCTTCAGCTTCTTGGCCAGCTTGTCGGCCTTGGCCTTGTCGATGGTCTGCTCGGCCTGCTCGATCAGGCTGAGCACGTCACCCATGCCGAGAATGCGCGAAGCGACGCGGTCGGGGTGGAACGGCTCGAGCGCCTCGGTCTTCTCACCCATACCGATGAACTTGATCGGCTTGCCGGTGATGGCGCGTACCGACAGCGCGGCACCGCCACGGGCGTCACCGTCGACCTTGGTCAGCACCACGCCGGTCAGCGGCAGCGCTTCGCCAAAGGCCTTGGCGGTGTTGGCGGCGTCCTGGCCGGTCATGGCGTCGACCACGAACAGGGTCTCGATCGGCTTGACGGCGGCGTGCAGTGCCTTGATCTCGTCCATCATGTCGGCGTCGATGTGCAGACGGCCGGCGGTGTCGACGATGACCACGTCGATGAACTTCAGCTTGGCTTCGCGGATGGCCGCTTCGGCAATGGCCACCGGCTTCTGGCTGATGTCGGACGGGAAGAAGGTGACGCCGATGTCGTTGGCCAGGGTTTCCAGCTGCTTGATCGCCGCCGGGCGGTAGACGTCGGCAGACACCACCATCACGCTCTTTTTCTTGCGCTCTTTAAGGAAGCGCGCAAGTTTGCCGGCCGTGGTGGTCTTACCGGCGCCCTGCAGGCCCGCCATCAGCACCACGGCAGGTGGGGCGGCGTTCAGCGCGAGGTCTTCGTTGGCCGCGCCCATCAGGCTTTCCAGCTCGGCCTGGACGATCTTCACGAACGCCTGGCCCGGGGTGAGGCTGCGCGACACCTCGGTACCGACCGCACGGTCCTTGACGCTGTTGACGAAATCCTTGACCACCGGCAGGGCAACGTCGGCCTCGAGCAGGGCCATGCGCACTTCGCGCAGCGTGTCCTTGATGTTGTCTTCGGTCAGCTTGGCCTTGCCGGTGACATGGCGCAGCGTCTGTGACAGGCGGTCGGTCAGGTTTTCGAACATGGTGATCCTTTCAGGCCCAGTAAAAGCCGAGGTTTGTCAGGCGCCCGCAGGGAAATGCACACCTGCCGGGCACAGCAAGGCGGCGATTATAGCGAAGTGCGGCCCCGCCGCACACCTTGGGAGATATTCGGTGGTTGTGCTGGCCGCTTCGCGGGCGAGCCCGCGAATGCCCTGACACAAGCCTTCAGTCTTCCTTGAGCAGCGGAATCTATGCCAAACTCCGTCTCTTTAAGGCTCGCCAACCAGGACTTATGGTCTCCTCTCCCAGCCTCATCCCCAACCTGATCGCCGCCGGCCTTTATATAGCAGCGGCCATCTACCAGGGCTCTCACCTGGCCCAGGGCCGCAAGGCCGACAAACGCCTGCTTGGCCTGCTGGGTGCGTTCGCGGTGCTGGCCCAGGCCGGCGCACTGTTCTTCCAGCTGATCACCCCGCTGGGGCTGAGCCTGGACTTCTTCAGCGCCGCCAGCCTGATCGCCGTTGCGGTCATTACCCTGACCTTGCTGGCCTGCCTGCGCATACCGGTAGAAAACCTGCTGGTGCTGCTGTTCCCGCTGGGCGCGGTAACAGCGCTGCTGGCGCAGTTCGCGCCACCCGGCACAGTCCCGCTGATCAACGAAGAACCGGGCATCCTCGCGCACATCCTGCTGTCGATCCTGGCCTACGGGCTGTTCACCATTGCGGTGTTCCAGTCGCTGCTGTTGCTGCTTCAGGACCACCAGCTCAAGAACAAGCACCCGTCCGGGCTGATCCGCAACTTCCCGCCCCTGCAAACCATGGAAAGCCTGCTGTTCGGCTTCCTGTGGGCCGGTTGGTGCCTGCTGTCGCTGTCGCTGATCTCCGGCTGGCTGTTCCTCGACAACCTGTTCGCCCAACACCTGGTGCACAAGACCCTGCTGGCCTGCGTTGCCTGGGTGGTGTTCAGCGTGCTGCTGTGGGGCCGTACACGCCTGGGCTGGCGTGGCCACAAGGCCATCCGGTGGACGCTGGCCGGTTTCTGCCTGCTGATGCTGGCCTATTTCGGCAGCAAGCTGGTTCGCGAATTCATCCTGCACATCTGACGGCCGCCTATGGACACCCTGCCGTACGCACCGCTATCAGTCACCCTGGCATTGGCGCTGCTCTGGGCAGCGCTGTTCACTGCCGTGGATGTGGCCCGCCTGCAACTCAATGGCTCGCTGCGCAATGGCGATGACGGGCAGCCAGTGCTGCCCGCCCAGGCGCTGGTGCTTTGCGCCAGCCTCGGCAAGCTGCTGGTGCTTGGCCTGGCCTGCCTGATCGGGCAGCGCTACAACGGTGAACACGGTTTCTGGCTGGCCGGCGTGGGGGCCGCGTTGGCGTTGCTCGTTTTCGCCGAATACCTGCCGCGCCGCCTGGCCCGACGCAACCCGCAGGCACTGGTAAGCCTGGGCGTGAGCCTGCTGAAAGTGCCGCTGACACTCCTGCAACCCGTCGCCTTCCTGCTCGACGGTTGCGCCAGGCTGATCCTGCGCCCGTTCCGCGCGCAGCCTACGGCAGTCGCCCTGCACCCGCAGGAGGATGACGACCAGGACGAAGACGAAGAGCACGAACTGCCACGCCACGGCCTGCTCGATGGCCTGCAATCGCTGGACAAGATCACCGTCAACGACATTCTGGTGCCACGCAACGAGGTGGACGGCATCAACCTCGACGAGCCCATCGAGCGCATCATCGAGCAGCTGATCGTCAGCCGCCACACCCGCCTGCCGGTTTACCACAACGATATCAACCAGGTCGAAGCGATCCTCAACACCAAGCTGATCAGCCATCTGCTGCCCAAGGCCGAGCTGACCCTGGAAGCGCTGCACGGTGCCTGCTACGAGCCCTACTTCGTACCGGAAAGCACGCCGCTGCAAATGCAGCTGCTGAACTTCCACAAGCAGCAGCGCCGCCTGGGCGTGGTGGTGGACGAGTACGGCGAGGTGCTGGGGATCGTCACCCTGGAAGACATCCTCGAAGAGATCGTCGGCGAGTTCGAGGACGAGCAAAGCCTGCAAAACCCCCACGTGCACCCGCAGCCCGATGGCACCTTCGTCATCGATGGCACTGCGTCGCTGCGCGAAATCAACCGTACCCTGGGCTGGCACCTGCCCTGCGACGGCGGGCCGAAAACCCTCAACGGGCTGGTCACCGAAGCACTGGAAAGCATCCCGGAAAGCGCCGTTTGCCTGAAGATCGGCCGCTATCGACTGGAAATCCTCGAAACCGAGGACAATTGTGCCAGCAAGGTACTGGTGTGGACTGTGACCCGCTAGCTATACTCGGGTCACGCTTACCCAGCCCCGTCGTCACGCCTGCTACCCGCACCCGGCGTTCCACGGCCAGTCCGCTTCACTGACACGCCCCGCGGTCCTGCTTCAACACCCCGAACAGTCCCCCGCCCCGCCCCTACCCCCCTTGGGCTATCGTCAGTCAGGCGCACACAACAACAAAACGCTCCGGCGCCCGCGCAGCCGTGCCTGCCCTGTTGCATGCATGCCTTCGCAGGCCAAGCCCATGGGGCCGGACCAGACTGTCAGGGACCTACTTAATGACAAGCAGCACCTATGCCGAGGCGCCTGCCGCGCCGGTGAACTCACCTGCCCGGGTAGCCACTGCCAGCTTCATCGGCACCGCCATCGAGTTCTACGATTTCTACGTCTACGCCACGGCCGCCGCCCTGGTGATCGGCCCGGTGTTCTTCCCGTCCGGGTCGGGCACCGCACAGATGCTAGCGGCCTTCCTTACCTTTGGTATCGCCTTCCTTGCCCGGCCGCTGGGCTCGGCGTTGTTCGGCCACTTTGGCGACCGTATCGGTCGCAAGTCGACCCTTGTCGCTTCGCTGCTGCTGATGGGCGTGTCCACCACCGCCATTGGCGTACTGCCGGGCTATGAGAGCATTGGCGTATGGGCCCCGATCATTCTTTGCCTGTTGCGCTTCGGCCAAGGCCTGGGCCTGGGCGGCGAGTGGGGTGGCGCGGCGCTGCTGGCCACCGAAAACGCGCCGGAAGGCAAGCGCGCCTGGTTCGGCATGTTCCCGCAACTAGGCCCTTCGATTGGCTTCTTGGCGGCCAACGGCCTGTTCCTGACCTTAGCGATGACATTGAGCGACGAGCAGTTCCGCGACTGGGGCTGGCGTATTCCGTTCCTGCTCAGTGCTGCGCTGGTACTGGTGGGGCTGTATGTGCGCCTGAAACTTGAAGAAAGCCCGGTGTTCGCCAAGGCGGTCGCCCGCCAGGAACGGGTGAAAATGCCGGTGGTTGACCTGTTCGCCAAGCATTGGCGCCCTACCCTGCTGGGCGCTGCGGCGATGGTGGTGTGCTATGCGCTGTTCTACATCTCGACGGTATTCTCGCTGAGTTACGGCGTGACCACACTCGGCTACAGCCGCGAGACGTTCCTTGGCCTGCTGTGCTTCGCGGTGGTGTTCATGGCCTTGGCCACGCCGCTGTCGGCCTGGCTCAGCGACCGTTACGGGCGCAAACCGGTGCTGATCGTCGGTGGGCTGCTGGCGGTGGCTTCAGGCTTCACCATGGAGCCGCTGCTGACCTCGGGCTCGACCGCTGGCGTGGCGCTGTTCCTGGCCATCGAGCTGTTCCTGATGGGCGTGACTTTCGCGCCGATGGGGGCATTGCTGCCCGAGCTGTTCCCGACTCACGTGCGTTACACCGGGGCCTCGGCGGCGTATAACCTGGGCGGCATCGTTGGCGCCTCGGCAGCACCGTTCTTTGCCCAGAAGCTGGTGAGCATGGGCGGGTTGAGCTGGGTGGGGGGTTATGTGTCGGCGGCGGCGGTGATCAGCCTGATTGCCGTGTTGTGCCTGAAAGAAACCCGTAATACCGCACTTTGAGTGAACTGGGGCTGCTTTGCAGCCCATTCGCGGGGCAAGCCCGCTCCCACAGGAATATCACAGGCTACAGGCCTGTGGGAGCGGGCTTGCCCCGCGAATGGGCCGCAACGCGGCCCCCTGCGGTTTCAGATCAGAACTCGACCTTTACCGCCTGCGAAGCGCGGGTCGCCTTGGCCCGTGCCAGTTCGACCGACTCGTCACGCGCCAGGCACACGCCCATGCGGCGGGTACCGTTGATTTCCGGCTTGCCGAACAGGCGGATGGCAGTATCCGGCTCGCTCAGCGCAGCACCGAGGTTGGCGAAGCTGGTCTGCTGCGACTGCCCTTCTGGCAAGATCACGGCCGAAGCGGACGGCCCAAACTGGCGCACCACCGGGATCGGCAGGCCAAGAATGGCGCGGGCATGCAGGGCAAACTGCGACAGGTCCTGGGAAATCAGGGTCACCAGGCCTGTGTCATGCGGGCGCGGCGACACTTCGCTGAACCACACCTGGTCGCCCTTGACGAACAACTCCACGCCAAACAGACCGCGACCGCCCAAGGCATCGGTCACCGCCTTGGCCACGCGCTGCGACTCGGCCAGCGCTTTCGGGCTCATGGCCTGTGGCTGCCACGACTCCTGATAGTCGCCCTTTTCCTGGCGGTGGCCAACCGGCTCGAGGAACGTGGTGCCGCCGACGTGACGCACAGTCAGCAGGGTGATTTCGTACTCGAAGTCGATGAAACCCTCGACGATCACCCGGCCCTTGCCGGCGCGGCCGCCTTCCTGGGCATAGTCCCACGCCTTCTGCAGGTCGGCATCGCTGCGCAGCAGGCTCTGGCCTTTGCCCGACGAGCTCATTACCGGCTTGACCACACACGGGTAGCCGACATCGGCCACGCCCTTGGCGAAGTCTTCGTAAGTGTCGGCAAAGTGGTAGGGCGAGGTTGGTAGCTCAAGCTCCTCGGCGGCCAGACGGCGGATGCCTTCGCGGTTCATGGTCAGCTGAGTGGCGCGGGCAGTCGGTACCACGTTGAAGCCTTCGTTTTCCAGCTCGACCAAGGTGGCCGTGGCGATGGCTTCGATTTCCGGAACGATATAGTGCGGCTTCTCGGCCTCGATCACGGCACGCAGGGCCACGCCATCGAGCATGTTGACCACGTGGCTGCGGTGCGCAACCTGCATGGCCGGGGCATTGGCGTAGCGGTCAACGGCGATCACCTCGACGCCCAAGCGCTGCAGCTCGATCACCACTTCCTTGCCCAGCTCGCCACAGCCGCACAGCAGTACACGGGTCGCGCTGGGCGACAAGGGGGTTCCGATACGGGTCATTTCAGGTCCTCGAAGGCATCCGGGGCCGCGCCAGGCTTGGCGCGGCCCGCTGAAAAAGGACCGCTATTCTACACCATCAACCGGCCACGGCGGCCCGCCGGGCGCGAAATGCCATGGCCAGCCACACGGCGGTAACGCCTGCAAACTTCGAGGCCATGGCGGTGCCGATCACTGCCGGGGTCAGTGCGCCGATCATGCCAAAGAAGATGAAGGTATCCACCGGAATGCTCAGCGCCGAGCTCAGCCACAGGCGATCGCGCAGCGGCCGGCGGGTAATGCTGAACACCAGCCAGTCTATAAGCTCGGAAATGAAGAACGCGGTGGCACTGGCCAGGGCGATGGCCGGCTCCGAGGTGACATAGGACAACACCAGTGCCGCCAGCATGGCCACCAGCGCACCGTGACCGAAGCGGGTTTGCACCATGTCACGCAGGATGAACACCAGGCCGCCCCAGGCGGACCAGATGATGTCCAGGTGCGGGGCGCTGGAAAAGGCGTAGTTGATCAGCACTACGCTGCTGATATAGGCAATCAGATAGAACATGGCGGGTAGTCTGTGGGCAAGCCGTACAGATTACCGCTGGGCCGTTCGCGGGTAAACCCGCTCCCACAGGGTACAACCCGGCCTAAAGGATCAGGCCGGCCTCTACTGCCCGTTGATGGCAACGCTTGAGCACCGCCCGGCGCTCATCGTTGTCCATCCGCCCCCAGCGGCCAATCTCGGCCACGGTACGCTGGCAGCCGGTGCAGATATCCTGCTCGTCCAGCGCGCAAATGCTCACGCATGGCGATGCCACCGGCCGTTCTGCTACATCACTCATCATCAACTACCAACTCTTGGGCATAACGCTGGGCATTGTGCACGTAATGTGCAGCGCTGGCTTCCAGCATGCGTTTCTGCTGCTCGGTCAGCTCGCGCACCACCTTGCCGGGCGAGCCCATCACCAGCGAACCGTCGGGGATTTCCTTGCCTTCGGCAATCAGCGCGTTGGCGCCGATGATGCAGTGCTTGCCGATACGCGCGCCATTGAGGATCACCGCATTGATACCAACCAGGCTGTAGTCGCCCACCTCGCAGCCATGCAACATAGCGTTGTGACCTACCGTTACCCCCTTGCCCAGGGTCAGCGGCGAGCCCATGTCGGTATGCATGACCGTGCCATCCTGCACGTTGCTGCCTTCGCCGATGTCGATCAGCTCATTGTCCCCGCGCAGCACCGCGCCAAACCACACGCTGGCATTGGCCTGCAGGCGCACATTGCCGATCAGTGTGGCGTTCGGTGCGGCCCAACTGGTGGGGTGGCTCTCGACCCGCAGGTCGCCCAGGCGGTATTTCATGCTTGCTCCTCAGGCTGCGACGCAGAAGGCGGGGTTGGCCCCGCTCATTTCTCGATGTAACGCTCAGGGGGTTGGTGCAGGCTGATGCCAGCATCGAACAGCAGGTTGACCAACTCAACGATCATGATCGCCGACAACCCCCAGATCTTGTATTCGCCATAGCGATAACTGGGCACATACCAACTGCGCCCCTGGTAATCGATACGATGGGTATGATCACGCGGGTCCTGGCGGAAGAATTCCAGCGGCACGGTGAATACTGCCGCGATTTCGGCGTCGTTGGCGCGGTATTCGACGAAGTCGGGGATAACCCCGACGAATGGCGTCACTTTCAGGCCATGCAGCGAAATGAGTGGGCTGAGCGGGCCGATCACCTCGACCAGGCCAGGCGGCAGGCCGATTTCCTCCTCGGCCTCGCGCAGGGCAGTGAATATCAGGTCCGGGTCTTCCGGGTCACGGCGACCACCGGGAAAAGCCACTTCGCCACCGTGGGTGGACAGCCCTTTGGCACGCAAGGTCAACACCAGTTCGGGCGCTTCGCTGCGGGTAATGGGCAAGAGGACCGCCGCTTCAGGGAACCGTCGGTCGGTTTCCAGTGACGCGGGTTGGTGATTGCTCATTCGGCGAAGTAGCTCGTCCAGCATTGCGCACGCTCGTATCCAAGGCCTGCCTTGCATGATGCACCAAAGCCGCCAAGCACCCAAGCCCCTGCGCTTGCGGCAACCCTGCGGCCGCGCCAAGATAGCCCTGAACAAAAGGAGCGCCACATGAAATTCTGCAGCGCGTGCGGCCAGCCGGTCACCCAGCGGATCCCCGAAGGCGACAGCCGCCTGCGGTATGTTTGCGAGTCTTGCCAGACCATTCACTACCAGAACCCCAACATCGTCGCCGGTGTGCTGCCTACCTGGGGTAGCCAGGTGCTGCTGTGCCGCCGCGCCATCGAGCCACGCCGCGGTTTCTGGACACTGCCCGCCGGGTTCATGGAGAACGGCGAAACGCTCGACCAGGCAGCCCGTCGCGAAACCGTCGAGGAAGCCTGCGCCCGTGTCGGGCAAGCCAGCCTGTACCAGCTGTTCGATCTGCCGCACATCAACCAGGTGCACGTGTTCTTCCGCGCCGAACTGGCGGACCTGGACTTCGCCGTGGGTATCGAAAGCCTGGAAGTGCGATTGTTCGAGGAACATGAGATACCGTGGGGCGAGCTGGCTTTCCGCACGGTCGCGCGCACACTAGAATGCTACTATCGCGACCGCATCGGGCAGCACTACCCCATAGGCCATGAATACCTGCCGCCGATGACCGTTTCGCCCAACACCTAAAAGCCTTCAGGGATACCGTTACATGCGCTGGTTGCTAGCCCTTTTCTGCCTTTGCGTTACCTCGGTGTCCCAGGCGGCCTTCACCGAGACCATCGTCCGCAAGCCCGTGCCGGCAGCGCAAACCCAGTCGCCTTCACAGCAGGCTATGCAGCCGTTGATCGACAAGGTACTGGTGATCAAGTCCGAGCGCCGCCTGCAGCTGATCAGCCGTGGCGAGCCACTGAAAACCTACCGTATCTCGCTGGGCAAGCAGCCCAAGGGCGCCAAGGAGCGCGAGGGCGACAAGAAGACCCCAGAGGGGTTGTACTGGCTCGACTGGCGCAAACAGAGCGACCGTTTCAACCTGGCCATGCACATCAACTACCCCAACATCAGCGATGCGGCCCGGGCTACCCGGGAAGGCGTGAGTGCCGGCAGCATGATCATGATCCACGGCACGCCGATCAACGATGAATACCCGGAGTGGTACTTCCATACCCTGGACTGGACGGACGGGTGCATTGCCATGCGCAACCGCGACATGCAGGAAGTGTGGGACCTGGTGCGGGACGGGACACTGATCGAGATTCGGCCTTGATATAGAGCGTTGCAACAGACTTTGTAGGAAACGTCCCTCGCCATTGCGAGAACCCGCCTGACAGCCGCTTAAGCCGGATCCTGCATCCAGGGGAGTGCCTGTTTTTTTAGCATCCACGCAGACAAGTACGTAATCCGTACCTATTTGCGGGGTGCTTCATGCCGTACCCGATACGCCACATCGCCGGTTGGCTGTTGGCCTGCTGCCTGCCGGGGATACAGCCCATTCTCCCGGCGCAGGCTGCCGACCCGGCCAGCCAGCAACTGCGCGATCAACAGCAAGACCTGCGGCAACTGGAGCAGCAGCAACGGCTGGAGCGCTGGCAGCGCGAACCCTCCCCAACCGAAAGCGACGACATCGCCGCCCCCACTGCGCCCGACGCCCGCTGCTGGGCCATCGACGGCGTGCGCGTGGCAGGCAACCACCAGCTTGCGACCCCGGTGCTGGCGCCCCTCCTGCGCAAGCTATCCCCTGCCTGCGTGGGCATCACCGACATCAACCAGCTGCTCAAGGCCATTACCCAGTATTACGTGCAAGCGGGCTACCCCACGAGCCGGCCGTACCTGCGGCAACCGCCACAGGATGGTGCGCCGCTGGACATCACCGTGGTCGAAGGCTTCGTCGAATCCATCGAACTGGCAGGCCCCGACCTGCCTCTGTCACTGTCCGGCGCATTTCCCGGCCTACTCGGGCAACCGCTGTACCTGCCAGACCTGGAACAAGGCCTCGACCAGCTCAACCGCCTGCGCGCCTACGACCTCGGCGCCGACCTGGCGCCAGGCGAGCTGCAGGGCGGCACCCGGGTCGTGCTGCAGCCGCGTAAGGTGGCGTCACGCTGGCACCTCGACAGCCGCCTCGACAACCGCGGCAGCGAACTGACCGGTCGCCATCGCCTGACCCTGGGCCTCGGCCTGGACAGCCCACTGGCGCTGAACGATGACTTGCGCCTGTCGCTGACCAGCACCGTGTTCGACGCCCCCGGCCAAAGCCAAGGTCTCTCGCTGTACTACAGCATCCCCTACGGTGCCTGGACCTTCGCCCTCAGCGCCAGCCAGCTGCGCTACCAGGCACCCCTGCCCCACAGCGACAAGGCCGCCGACGGCACCAGCAGCTACCAGGGCCTGAGCGTCGAGCGGGTACTCTGGCGCAACCAGCAAGGCATGCTCAGCGCCAGCGTGCGGCTGGACCGCAAGCAACTGATCAACCGCAGCGCGGGTGCCGTCGTGGTCCAGCAGAGCCCGACCCTGGCCTCGGTGGAAGCCGGTATCAACCTGCTGTGGCTCGACGGCGGCTTATGGAATGGCTACTTCGGCGTCGCCCAAGGCGTCGACGCTTTCGGCGCCGACCGCTCGCCTCTGGGGGCAGAACGCCTGCGCCCGGACTTTCGCAAGTACCGCGCCAACCTGCTGCACCTACGCCAGGGCCCGGCCCCTGCCCCTTGGCGCTGGCAGAGCGAACTGGGCCTGCAGTACAGCAGCGACCCGCTGCCGGCCGTCGAGCAATTGCTGGTCAGTGACGATTCGACCGTGCGTGGTTTTCGCCTGCGCACCTACTCCGGCGCCAGCAGCGCCGTGTGGCGCAACACCCTTAGCCAGCCGCTACCTCCGACCTGGAATCAACTGTTGCAGGTACGCCCCTACGTTGGCCTTGACCTGGGCTGGACCCGCACTGCCCAAGGCAAGCCATCGCAGCGCTTGGCCGGGGCCGCTGCCGGGGTCGAATTGAGCCTGCCCGGTAGCCGCCTGCGCCTCGATTACCAACGCGCCCTGTACACCAGTGACCTGCCCCGCCCGCAGCTGGAGCCCGGCTTCTGGGTAATGGAGTGGACCCTGAGCATTTGATTCACCCACAACAAAGAGAACGAGAACATGCAGACACTCTCGCAGTCACCGTCCATCCGCCCGGATACCTTGCGCTGGGCCATCTTCCTCGCCCTGCTGGGGTCCAGCGCCGCAATCGCCCAAGGCGGCCTGGAAGCCACCAGCGGCCCAGGCGGCACGCCCATCATCAACAACGGCCATGGGGTACCCGTGATCGACATCGTGCCACCCAACGCCAGCGGGCTGTCGCACAACCAGTTCCTCGACTACAACGTCGGCAGGCCCGGCGTGGTGCTGAACAATGCCACCCAGGCCGGGCAGTCTGAACTGGCCGGTGCCCTGGCCGCCAACCCGCAGTTCCAGGGGCAGGCCGCCTCGACCATCCTCAACGAGGTGATTAGCCGCAACGCCTCGCTGATCGAAGGGCCGCAAGAAATCTTCGGCCGACCGGCAGACTACATCCTGGCCAACCCCAACGGCATCACCCTCAACGGCGGCAGCTTCATCAACACCACCCGCGCCGGCTTCGTGGTGGGCACCCCAGAGTTGGAAGCGCAGCAACTCAAGTACCTCGACACGCTCAATGCCAGCGGCACCCTGCAGGTACTGGAGCGCGGCCAGAACAATACCCAGGGAGCCCTTGAGCTGATCGCGCCGCGTGTGGACAGCAAAGGCCTGCTCATGGCCGGCAAGGCACTCGACATCACCGTCGGCCGCAACCGCATCGACCGCTCCAGCGACGAAATTGTCGAACCCTTGCCCGGCACTCCTTCGAGCATCGACGCGAGCCTGTTCGGCGCAATGCGCGCCGGGCGTATCCGTGTAGTAAGCACTGGCGAAGGTGCCGGCGTGCGCGTCAGGGCTTCACAGGTGCTGGGCACCGAAGGCATCGACATCCAGTCTGCCGGGGCCCTGCATGTCAGCGGCAAGGTCGACAACCCCGCCGAATTGCGCAGCGAAAGCGGTGCACTGACCCTCACAGCAGCCGATGAGCTGACGCTCGACACCGTCGATGGCAAGGCCCCAAGCATCACCGTCAAAGCCGGCAAGAAGCTGACCCTGGACGCCGATACCCGCGAGCACATCGCACAGGAGCGGGACAGCTGGAGCAAGAAGTTCCTGTTCATCACCAACGAAACCTACAGCCGCGACCGCACGACCACCGAGCGCCAACAACGCGGCACGCATTTGCAGGGCACCGGTGATATTCGGCTGCAAGCAGGTGCCGACATGCAGCTCAAGGCGGCCGAGATCAAGACCGAGGGTACGCTGACACTCGACAGCGGCGCCAACCTGGACATTGTCGCGGGCATAGACAACCAACGCATCGAAGAGCAGATACGCCACCGCAAGAACTTGTGGCGCGGGGACAGCGATAGCGAACAGTACAAGGAGACGGCACAAGGCAGCCGACTCGACGCCCAGGAGATGGTGGTCAAGACCAATGCCACCCTCAACGTACAAGGCAGCACCCTGCACAGTCGCGGCGACCTGACCATCGATGCCAAGCAGGCAGACATCGGCACTACCGCCTTGCAAGAGAAGGCCACCCGGCGCAACTACCGTGGCGACCTGGTATCCGGCACCTTCTTCGGCGACCGCAAGGGCAACGACACCGATGGCCAAACTGTCTCCGGCAGCAGTGTCACCAGCGTTGGCAAGCTCAGCGTCACAGCCGATCAGGTCGCCATCAAAGGCAGTACCTTGCACGGCCAGCGGGACGCGGTGCTCTACAGCACGAAAGGGTCGCTGGCCATCGAGGCAGACCACGGCAGCAGCACCTCCACCGAGCGCACGAGTGACAGCAAGTTATTCGGCCTGATCGGCAAGCAACGCGAAAGTACGGACCGCGAACAGCAGGTGCTGGTCAGCGACGTCAGCTCGGCCAGCAACCTGCGTTTGGCCAGCGCCGAAGAAATGCGCATCCAGGGTGCCAAGGTCGCGGCTGGCGGGCATCTGCAGGTCGAGGCCAAGGGCGACCTGCAGATTGCCAGCACGCAAGTGGTCGAAGCACGCGAAACCAGCGAACAGCAGCGCGGCTTCACCGCCAGTGCCAGGCAAACCCAGGAAGCCGAAGATGGTAAGCCTGAGTCACGCCAGTATGCGGCCGGCGTGGCGTATGAGGTGGCCACCAGCACTGCCGAGCAACGGACCACCAGCCAGGTCGCCAGTGAGCTCAAGGGCGCATCGGTGGGCCTGAGCAGCGGGGCTCGGTTACAGGTCAACGGCTCCTCGGTGAAGGCCAGCGCAGGCGATTTGGACGTGCAGGCGCAGCAGGTGACGCTGGGCGCTACCCGTAACGACCGCGACGCCAGCACCAGTACCACCCAGAGTGGTGGCGGGCTGACCGTGACGGGCGGCATCGACCGGCTTGGTAGCCTGTTCGAAGGCCACCACAACCGCGAGCTGGCACACGAACGCGACAGCAACGTGCAGCGCAGCGAATTGCAGGCTAGCGGCAACCTCAAGCTGCAGAGCGAACACCTGGTGACCGAAGCGGCGCGCGTAAAAGCCGGCAACGCCCTGCAATTGACCGCCAAAAGCATCGACAACCGCGCCGTGCTGGATACCCGGGAACATGAACAACAGCGTAACGACTGGGCTGGCAGCCTGGGCGCCAGTGTCGAGTACCGTGACCTGACCCGCCCCATCGAACGCCTGGTACTGGGCGAAGAAGCCCCACGCTTCCAGCAAGCCTCACCTGAAGACGCCATGGCGCCGCCCAGCGTGGGTGCCGACATGACCGTGGAGCATCTCAAGCGCCTGGAAAACCAGCGCCGTGGTTTTGCCCAGGTCAGTGAGTTGTCCGGGGCCTCGGTCGAGGTCAAGGCAGACACCATTGCCGACCAAGGTACGGCCTGGCGGGCCAGCGCCGGGACCTTGCAGGTCGCGGCGCAGCGACACCAGATGCAGGCCGCCGCGAATACCCAGGAAAGTACCCTGCAACGCCTGGCCTATGGTGGCGACGCGCGCCTGGATACCAGCACCGGCGAGGACCTGAATGTACGCGCTGCCGGCAAAGGCGGCTCGCTGAACAAACAGGACAACGCCAGCACCGCCGTACCCGGTAGCCTGTACGGGCAACAGGGCATCCAGGTACAACTGGGCAGCGATGGGCGTTACGAAGGGGCGCGCATCAATGGCGGCGACGGTAGCGTGGTCATGCACAGCGCCGGTTCGCTGGCGTTACCACAGGCAACCGATCATGCCGGACAGCAGTCGGGGCAGCTTGAGGGCAATGCCTGGGTTAAAGTCGGCAACCGCCCGGGCAGCACTGGGGTCGACGGCCGTGGCTATCTCGACCACGACCAGAAGCAGAGCAGGCAGAGCAACGCCCAGGTGGCCCAGATCGACGCCAAGGGCCAGGTACAATTGACCAGCGGAGGCGACCTGTCACTAGAAGGCACCCGCATTGGCAGCCTCCAGGAGAAAGTCGCCGAAATCCAGGTGCAAAGCGGCGGCCGGCTGCTGGTCAAGCCGGCCAGCAACACCCAGCAAGCCACGGGTGCGAGCCTGGGCGGCGGCCTGGAGCTGGCGGCCAAGGCCGGCAGTACCAAGGGCGGTGCCATTGGCGGCCACTTCAGCAACGGCAAGCAGGACGAAGATACCCGCCAGTCGTTAGATGCCCAGTTTGCCAGCACTGGCAAGCTCACCTTGAGCAGCAGCGCCCGGGAGGATATCGCCCTGCACCTCGAAGGCCTGCAGGCCTCCGCCGAACAGATAGCCCTGGACGCGACAAGCGGGGGGATGCTGGTGAAGGCTTCCTCCAACCAGGAACGTCGCGACAACCTCGACATCAGCGCCGGGGCCGGTTTCGACATGGCCAAGGGAGCCCTCGACACTCGCGGCCTGCATGGCCGCCTCAAGGTGGAGCTCGACAAACGCGACAACCTTACCTGGAACGCCAGCAACCTGCGCGCCGACAGCATCGACCTGCAAAGCCGCGGCGATACCCTCATTGAAGGTGCCACCCTCGAAGCCGGGCATATTGGCGGTACGATCGATGGCGACCTGCGCATCGCCAGCCTCAAGGACAGCGTCGATAGCCTGAGCGTGAAAGGCGATGCCCGGCTGAGCCAGGAGAAAAACCCACAGGGCTACATCAACGCGGCCACCGCAGTGGCCCGCCCCTTGGGGAACAAGGTCGAGCAAAAGGCGGGCTCCGCCCTGGGCAAGGCAGACCCCGGGTTGTCGCCAACCTTCAGCCTCGACGTATCGCACGTACAGCGCGATAGCGTAGGCCGGCAAGCCACCTTGAAAGGCAGCGACGGAATCGACCTGCAAGTCGGTGGTAGCGCCCATCTGCTGGCCGCGCGCTTGCAGTCTGCCAAGGGTAACGTGGCGCTCGACGCCCACTCGGTGGCCCAGGAAACCCTAAGCGGCAATGACTATCGTCGGGACGTGTCGCTCGATGCGTCCAATTCACCGGTAGACCTGGGCACCGCTATTGCCGAAATGGCCAAGGGCAAAGGTGCGGCAGACGGGGAAAATGCGCTGGACCTGGGGTTCTTGAGGACCAGCGGGCATAGCCGTAGCGAGCAGTGGGCGTCGAGTGTGAGTAAGAGAAAGGACTGATCCAGACGCCGCGTCCCAGCAGGAGCGCCCTTGCCTACCAGCGAAGGTCTCGTTGCCCGGTCAGCGCTTGCGGCCCAAGCCACTGCACCCCGCGCAGCAATGGTGTCAGCGCTGCCTCCGGCTGCAGCGCAAACGCCACCTGTGCCCGGTGCCGTGGCAGGTCGGCATCCAGGGCCAGTTGATGCTGGCCCTGCTGCACCAGTTGCCCGCGCAGGCGCCAGCCGTTGTGGCAGTCCATTTCCAACCAGCCCTGCCCCAGGCCAAGTGACCAGGGCTTGCTCAGGGCCAGGTCGGTTACCGTGACACGGCCTTCACTGGAGCGGCATTCACGCCCTACCCCCTGTACCCGCAGTGTCCCTTGCCACTGCCCCGCCAGCCGGTAGTCCGTCAGTACTGTCGCCTGAGCGCCCACGGCTGAGGCCTCCAGCCGCCAACGCCATGGCCAGCCTTCGGCTTGCAACTGCCAGGCCTGGCCCTGAAAGCCCAGCTGCCCATTTGCCTGTAAGCGCCAAGGCTGCAGCGTCCAACGCAATGGCCCCACGGGCCCCAACTGTTGCGCCTGGCCTTGCCAAAGGCTGCCAATGACATCGCGCGCTGGCAGGCCGAACGCACGTGCCACCCAATCGGCCGGAAGCTCGACCAGCAGCGTCAGCACGAATACCAGCACACTCCACGCCATCCCCCGGCGGCTCATGGCTGCACCACCAGATCGAAGCGCAAGCCCTTGCCACCCTGCTCCAGCCCCCATTCCAACGGCTTCGCCCCTTCTCCACGCAGGCTCTGCAACCAACCTTGCAGCACGTGCTCATCGGCCACCTGTCCACGCAGTTGCCAAGCCTTGCCCTGCGCATCGACTTCGTCCAGTTCGATCTGCCGCGCCTGGGCCGACTGGCGTAGGCGCTCCAGATTCAGCCCCGGACCGCCTTGCAGGCTGGCGGCCTGTTCGGCAAGCACGCGCCATTGGCTGAGCTCGCGCCATTGGGTGAGGCCTGCGCGCAGGGCCAGGAGGGCCAGCAACAGGGCAATGATTGCCCAGGCGAGCGTCAGGCGGTGGCGCTGTAATGCATCGCGGTTCATGAAGCGGCCCCCAGGTCGAAGATCACTTGGCCCGCTTGAACCTGCACCGTGGCGCCTGCCGCAGTCGCCATGTCCTGCCATGGCGGCGTGCTGCCCTCGCCTTCAAGGCGCAAATGCCAACGTTGGCCATCAAACCGCACCGCTTGCAGCTGCCAGCCGGGGTTGTCACGCAGCCAGGCCTGCAAGCGGGTTTGCAGATCCTCCAGTTGACGCGTGCGCAATTGCTGTTGCAGTTCGCTTTCGCGCAAGCGCTTGAGAACCTGTGCGGCATGCCGTGGGCTGGCCTGCTCGCCGGTCACGGCAATGACCTGGCTACGCCACAGATGCGCCTGGCGCCATTGCTGGCTCAACCACACACCGCCCCATACCGTAGCCAGCGCCAGGCAGACTGCGAGCAGGCGTTGATGCTGCCGGGAGACCACCGGCAACGTGCGCCTGTTGCGGGCGCGCTCGAACAGACCTGGCATTGAGTCGAGTGCTGCCAAGGTACTTGGCCAGCCGCCGCTCAACGGCAGCTTTGTCAACGCTGCCAAGGGTTGCGGCAGTACGCTACCCAGCGCCACCGGCCAGGCCAGCCAGTGCTCCTGCCCATCCTCGAGCACGCCTTTGAACAGGGTCATGGCGGGCGGGCGCTGCCAATGCCAGGCACTGCCCGCCGATGGCGCAGGCAGCAGCTGCAGCTCCGCCCAACAACGCTCGACCTGCACGTCCCATGCGGCACATTGCGCGTGCCATGCTGCCAGTTGCTCATGGCCCACCACCAATAGCCGAAGGTGGCCAGGTTCACGCGCCAGGCAGGCGCAAGCCACTTCGTTGATGGGCTGTAACAAACGGTCTTCGAGCAACAACGGCCACTCCTCGCGCTTGAGCCCGGGCGGGGCCTGCACACGGAAATGGCTGCAGGCTTCGGCAGGCAGGATCAATGCACCACGCGCCAGCAGGTTGGCCGGCGGCTGGCCCTGGCCCTCGTCTTGCACAATGCCACCGTCGACCAGCGCCCACTGCCAGACCGGGCCCGGGCGCAGCAACAGCCACGGAAGTGCTGGCGTACGTCGCCGCCATTCAAACTTCATGAGCGCCCCCACGGGAGGGCGAAAGTGCAGACATAGGGTGCTCCATCACGCTGCAGCTCCAGGCGCACGCCACGCCCCGGGTGCGCTGGTTGGTCGGAAGGCCAGGCCAGCCAGCGGCCACCCTGGTAATACAGGACATTCATGGCGCTGACCCGGTCGAGCCGTTCGCGCAGTACCCAACGGGGGGCAGCGGCGGCGTACAGGTCGGCCGAGCTTTCCAGCATCAGGCGCTGCTCGCGGGCCTCGAAACGCAGACGCTGGCGTTGCAGGCGCGCGCCACCTTCGGCGTCTGGCAGGCCGGTGCTGGCGACCCACAGCAACTGGTTGCTGGCGGGTTGCCAGTCCAGCCAGTGGCTGGTCAGCGGCAGGCGCTGGTCGTAGATGCGGCGCAGTACCGGGCTGTCGAGGCGGCGCTCCAGGGCCAGGCAGAAGTCCAGGACCGAGGTGTGCTGTGGGGTGGCTTGCAGGCGCTCGCGGACCTTGAGCCAGCCATTGACCAGCGCGGCGAGCATGATGCCGAGTATGGCGGTCAGGGCCAGGGCGACCATCAGTTCGATCAGGGTCAGGCCGGTTTGGCGGTGTTTGCTGGGCTGGCCTCTGCGCTGCTGATGGAAATGAACCTCTGCGGAAGCGGGCGTGCCCGCGCCCACAGGGACGCTGAAGGCTTCATGAATTCTGTGAATCATGGGCGCTCCAGAAACACGGTGTACTGGCCCAGCGGCAAGCGCTGGTCGCGGTCGGCGAACAACAGCAGTTCGCCACGGCGCAAGTCGCGTACGCCGGTACGGCGCAGTTGCAGCTGCCAGTGGCACAACTGGCCGCCCTGGCTGAGCTCACCTGCTGTTTGGTTTTGAGCCGGCCAGTACTGCTCGACGGCAAAGCGGGTTTGCAGTTCGCGCGCGCACAGCAGGCCAAGGCGATGCTGTTGCACATTGCCCTGCACGGCCAGGCGCTGGCGCAGCACCTGGCTGGTGATCACCGCCAGCACGGCAGCGATGGCCAAGGCTACGGTCACCTCCAGCAGAGTGAAGCCACGCTGTGCTTGCTTCATGGCACCACCCGCATGCCATCGGCGCGGTTCCAGGCCCATTGCTGGCTGCCATCGGCCCAGTGCCAGCGCACGCTACCCGCCTGCGCCCAGCCATGCGGCGTGAACAGCACGCGCGGTTGAGGGCTGGCCGGCCAGTCCGGGTGCAGGCCTTTGGGCCAATCGCCGAGCGGGACCGCTTCGACCACCCAGGCATTGCCCTCGCGGCGGACGAACTCCGGGCGTTGGCCATTCCAGCGCAGCCCGCGCAATTGCCCGGCATGCCGGGCCAGCACGGCCTGCCCGCGGACCTCAGCCGCCAGCCGTTGCAGGGCCTGCTCGACACTGGCCTGGCCGTTGCCGAGGCCGGCCACCGCCAGCCCGGTCATCAGCCCGGCAATGGCCAGTACCACCAGCAGTTCGATCAGGCTGAAACCGCGCTGACGCTGCACCGTTACAGCTCCCAGTTACCCAGGTCGGCATCCTGGCCTTCACCACCCGGCAGGCCATCGGCACCCAGCGAGTACACATCGACCCGGCCATGCTCACCGGGCATGCGGTACTGGTACGGGGTACCCCACGGGTCTTGCGGCAGGCGGCGCACGTAGCCGTCGCTGCGCCAGGCCCGTGGCAGCGGCTCCTGCGCAGGTTTTTTCACCAGCGCGGCCAGGCCCTGTTCGCTGCTGGGGAAGCGCAGGTTGTCCAGGCGGTACATGTCCAGCGCCTGCTCCAACGTGGCCAGGTCGGCCATCACCTTCTGCTTCATGGCCTTGTCCTGGTTGCCCAGCACGCTGGGCGCGACCACGGCGATCAGCAGGCCGATGATGAAGATCACCACCATGATTTCCATGAGGGTGAAACCGCGCTGGCGGTTGCGTCGATGCTGCATGGCAATACTCCTTGTCTTCACAGTTGCAGGCCCTGGTTGAGTTGCATGATGGGCAACAGCACCGCCAGCACGATGAACAGCACCACGGCGCCCATCACCAGGATCATCAGGGGTTCGAAAAGCGCCATGGCGGTATCCACCTGGCGGGCAAAGCCACGCTCCTGGTCGTCGGCCACGCGCTCGAGCATGTCGGCCAGGGTGCCGCTGGCCTCGCCACTGCCGACCATGTTCACCAGCAGCGGCGGGAATTGCTGGCTGGCATCCAGTGCACGGTGCAGGCTGGTACCGCCCTGCACCTGCTGACGCACCTGCTCCATGGCCTGACGGATACGCCGGTTACCCACGGTTTCAGTGGCCACCTGCAAGGCTTCGAGCAGCGCCACGCCGCTGCCGCTCAGAATCGCCAGGCTGCGCGCCAGGCGCGCGCTTTCAAGCACCTGCAGCAGGCTGCCAATGCGCGGCAGGCGCAGCAGCCACTGGTCGCGGCGCAGGCACCAGTGCGGCTTGCGCAGCAGCCAGCCGCCCAGTACGCCGAGCAACAACACCAACCCCAGCAACCAAGGCCCGGCGTGCACCAGCCCCTGGCTCAGGCCGATCAGCAACGAGGTGATCAGCGGCAGGCTTTGCCCGGCGTGGGCGAATTGCTCGGTGAGTTTGGGCACGACGAACGTCATCAGGCCAATCACCACTGCCAGCGATACGCCCATCAGCACAGTGGGGTAGATCAGCGCGGTGCGGGCCTTGTGTTGTTGGCGTTGCACCTGCTCCAGGTGATCGGCCAGGCGGGTCAACACCTGGGCGAGGCGCCCGGAACGCTCGCCGGCTTCGACCAGCGCGCAGTACAGGCCACTGAACGGTGCGCCCTGGCGGGCCAGGCTGCGAGCCAGGCCGAGGCCTTCGCCCAGTGAGCCGCGCAGGGCCACCAGCACACTGTGCAAGGCAGGCTGACGCAGCTGTCGCTCAAGGGTGGCGAGGGCATCCACCAAGGGGATGCCGGCCCCGGTCAGGGTGGCCAGTTGGCGGGTCAGTTCGCACAGCTGGGCACGGCTCAGGCGCTGGCGACGGGGCTGGCGGCTGCCGGCTTCGTGGCGCTGCAGCTGGCGGGCGAACAGGCCCTGCTCGCGCAACAGCTGGCGGGCATGGCGTTCGCTGTCGGCCTGCAGGCTGGCCTGGTGGCGCTTGCCGGCGAGGTCGACAGCCTGGTAGCGATAGGTCGGCATGGCTTAGCCCTGCACCACGCGCAGCACTTCGGCCAGGCTGGTCTCGCCACGCGCCAGGCAATCGCTGGCCATCGCCACCAGGCTCTGTCTGCGCCCGGCCAGGTGGTCTTGCATAACCAACTCGCTGGCGCCGTCGTACAACAGGCCGATCAAACCGGCGTCCAGTTCGATGAACTCGTAAAGGCCCAGGCGCCCGACGTAACCGCTGCCCTGGCAATGCTCGCAGCCGACGGCATGGAAGCTGCTACCCAGCGCCGCCAGTTCGGGCCACAGCTGCCGCTCGGCAGGTTGCAACGGCTGCGCCACGGCACACCTGCACAAGCGTCGTACCAGGCGCTGGGCCAGCACGCCGCGCAGGCACGAGGCGATCAGGAACGGTTCGATGCCCATGTCGCGCAGGCGGGTCACCGCGCCCACGGCGCTGTTGGTGTGCAAGGTAGACAGCACCAGGTGGCCGGTGAGGCTGGCCTGCACGGCAATCTGTGCAGTTTCCTGGTCGCGGATTTCACCGAGCATGATCACGTCCGGGTCCTGCCGCAGGATGGCGCGCAGGCCGCTGGCGAAGGTCAGCCCGGCGCGGGGGTTGATGGCGGTCTGGCCAATGCCAGCGATGGCGTACTCCACTGGGTCCTCGACAGTGAGGATGTTGCGGCTGCCATCGTTGAGGCTGTTGAGGCTGGCGTACAAGGTCGTTGTCTTGCCCGAACCGGTCGGGCCGGTGGACAGCACGATGCCGTTGGGGCGTGCCAGGCAACCGCGCAGGCCCTGCAACACCGCTGCCGGCATACCCAGGTTGGCCAACGTCAGCAGGCTGGCCTGTTTGTCGAGCACGCGCATCACCACCCGCTCGCCATGAATGCCGGGCAGGGTCGAGACCCGCACGTCCACTTCACGGCCTGCCGCACGCAAGGTGATGCGGCCATCCTGCGGTTGGCGTTTTTCAGCGATATCCAGGCGCGCCATGACCTTGATCCGCGAAACCAGCATGGCTGACAGCGCCCGCGGCGGGCGCAACACTTCGCGCAGGTGGCCATCGACCCGCAGGCGCACCACCAGGCTCTGCTCGAAGGTTTCGATATGAATGTCCGAGGCGCGCAGGCGCAGGGCCTGGCCGAACAGGCCGTTTATCAGGCGGATCACCGGGGCTTCGTCGTCGCTTTCAAGCAGGTCTTCGATGCGCGGCATCTCGCTCATCAGGCTATCCAGGTCGACCTGGTCGCCGATGCCTTCGATCAGCGCTTCGGTGGCGGCATCACCGGCCTGGTACAGCTGGCCGAGGCGCTCGTCGAACACCCCAGGTTCCAGGTATTCCAGGACACTCGGCTGGCCATGCACACGCAGCAGCTCCTGCAACTGAGCACTGTCGGCGTCGGGGCGCAGCCACAGCTGCCAGCCCTGCGCAGCCGGGGCCATGGCCACCCCGCTCTGGCGGGCCAAACGATAAGCCAGCATCACCAGTTACCGCCTTCCAGGCGCGCCCGGCTCGAAGGAAACACCTGCAGCAACCGCTTGCCGTCGGCCAGGTCCGGCAGTTGCAGCGGCGTGGTCTGCTGCAAGGTACGGTACTTGTCTTCGCTGAGCCCAGCCAGGCTTGGCCCATCACGCAGGATGCGCGGGCGGATGAACACCATCAGGTTCTGCTTGGTGTTCTTGCTGGCGTCGGAGCGGAACAGCCGGCCCAGGTACGGGATATCGCCGAGCAACGGCACGCGCTGGTTGCTGGTGCTGAGCTCATCGCTGATCAGGCCACCGAGGATGACCAGGCCGTTATCCTCGACCATGACTTTGGTCTTGATCTCGCGCTTGTTGGTAATCACGTCGCTGGCAGCGCTGGATTCGGCAATCGACGACACTTCCTGGACGATATCCAGACGCACGCTGTTATCGACGTTGATCTGCGGCTTGATGCGCAACTTCACCCCGACTTCCTTGCGTTCGATGGTCTGGTACGGGTTGGCGTTGTTCTGCGTCACGGAACCGGTGACGAAGGGCACTTCCTGGCCAACCAGGATCGATGCCTCGGCATTGTCCAGGGTCAGCAAGGTGGGCGTGGACAGCAGGTTGAAGCCGCTTTTGCCCTTCAGGGCGTTCACCAGCATGGCGAAGTTGAAACCACCGCCGAAATGGCCGATCCCTGCAGTAGCGCCTGCGGTGCTAGACAGCAGGTCGCCTAGCGCCTCGCTATCACCGCTGGCAGCCGCCCCGGCAATGTTGGCGATGTTCACCCCATTGCTGCCAAAGTTGACGATGCCGGCACCGAACTTCTCGTCGGCGAACAGCCACTGCACGCCCAGCTCCTGGGCGCTGCTGTCCGACACCTCGGCAATGATCGCCTCCACCACCACCTGGGCACGACGGATGTCCAACTGCTCAACGATGGCGCGGTAGGCCGCCAGCTCGCTGTCGGGCCCGACCATGACTACCGCGTTGGTGCCCTCTTCATACTCCAGGCGGATACCGGAATCACTGGCAACCGGCAGCGCCTGCTCTTTGCCCTGGCCTTCGGCACCCGCATTCGCCGCGCCTTCGCTGGGCACCGCACCCTCCTGACTGAGGCCGCGCAGCACTTTCACCACTTCGCCAGCATTGGCGTGACGCAAGTAGATGACCTGGGTACTGCTGCCGGCGGCCTCGCTGGGGCGCTCCAGCTGGCGTAGCAGGCTGGCGATACGCTCAAGATTGCTTCGCCAGTCGGTGACGACCAGCTGGTGCGCTGCCGGATAGGGCGTGATCACGCCCACGCGCGGGTCGACCAGCGGCTTGAGTATGCTCAGGACCTGCTCGCTGGCAGCATTGCGCACATTGAATACCCGGGTGGCCACGCTGTCGCTGCCCTCGCCCCGCTGGCCGGTAGTTTCCACCGGCACCGGCTCCAGGCGCGCAGCCTGGTCGGGGACGATCTTCACACTGCCATTGGGCAGGTCTACAGCGGCATAGCCCTGGGCGCGTAGCTGGGCCAGGAAGATATCGTAGATGGCGTCGGCGTCGTGCAGGTCGACGGTGCGCACGGTGACCTTGCCCTTGACCCGCGGGTCGACGATGAAGCTGGTACCGGTGATGCGCGACACACTGTCGATGAACTCACCCAGTTCGGTGTCGACGAAATTCACCTCGTACATCGGCGTACCGTTGTCATCGAACACCGGCTCTTCGGCGCAGGCCATGGACAAGGCCAGGCTCAGCGCGGCCGCCACGCAATATCTAACAGGCATCGTTCATCCTTGGCGCTTGAAACCGGTCACGACGGGGCGTGGCGGCCAGGGCAGGCGCTCACGCCGCCCCTGGTTGTTGAAAATCAGGCCATCGCTGTCGATGTCCTGCAGCACGATCCCGGGCGCCAGGCGCTGGCCACGGGCCAGGGTGCGCACCTGTTCGCCATAGCGCAGCACCACCACGCTGGAGGCCAGCGGCTGGGCCTTGAGGCCGCCGAGGTATTGCAGCGGCAGGCGCGTGATGGCGATGGCGCCATCGTCGATGGGTGCTTGCCAGTGGCCGACCATCAGCCCGGGCAGAGGGCTTTCGGCAATCGCTGGCGCCGTGGCCGGTTGTGGCTGGCGGCTCGCCTGCAGCAGGCATTGGGCAGCCAGCCAGCCGATCAGGGTCAGACAAGCGCCAGTGGACAGGCGCGAGGCGAGTGTCATGACGCCAACTGCCGAGGGTGCCAGCCGGGGTGCCCCTGCACGTAGCGCACTTCGGGCAGTTGCAGCGGCGGCAGTTGCCAGTCGGCCCCTTGCCGGCCAAGCCAGGCTTCCACCCGCTGCCACAGCGGCTCACCCGCCTGGGTTTCGAATTGCAGGCCAAAGGTGCGGCACAGGCCCTGCACCGGCTCCAGGCCGGTGATCCGCTTGCCCTGCGGGCTATAGCTGACGCGCCAGACCTGGCCCTGCCAGCGCGGCAGGTCCTGGCTGTTGTCCAGCAACAGAGGGTCGCCGAACAGTTGCTCGGCAGCGTTCTCCAGCACTTGTTCGACCTGTCGGGCCGGGGCTTCGACCACCGGCGCCGGGTACCCCCCCGTCAGGCTGATCAGGTGCTCGCGGGTAATGGACGCCCCCGCCGGCAGCGGGTAGTCATAGCGTAGGCCCGGCAACAGCACGGGCATGCCGCTGTCATCGGCCAAGGCTTGATGCAGCAGGCGGTCCCAGCTGCCGCCCCGCGTATCGCGGCGCCATAGAGCCTGGGGCGCGCGGGCCAGCGGCTGGTCAAGCCAGGCGGCGTGGCCGGCACGTTGCTGGCGCAGTTGCGCCTGCAGTGGCGCGACCCGCAGCTGTGCAGCAGGCGCCAGTTGCTGCTCGAAGGCTGGGAAGAAACGCCCGTCGAACCGCCACAGCCCGGCCACGCGCTGGCAGCGCAGGCGGAATGCACCACTGCCCCGGCAACCGGCAAACAGTACCGGTACGCTGCGGCCGCTGGCCTGGGTGACCTCGACCGGGGCCGGCCACAGGTCCTGGCCACGGGCGCACAACAGCACATCGATTTGCGACACCCGTTCCGCCAGCCACAGGCCGGGCCCCGTGCCGACATCGGCCATGGCGACCACAAGGTCGGCTTCGCGGCGGGCCTGTTCGAACACCGGCTGCAGCGACTGGTACCACTGCTTGAGGGAGGCTTTCTGATCTTGCGCGTAGGGATCGGTCACGCCGACGACCGCAATTCGCGCACCACCGCGCTCGTAGATGCGCATGGCTTCAAGGCCCAAGGCCTGGCGCTGCTGGTCCGCCAGACCGGCACCAAGGGTAATGGCGCTGGCCTGACGGTAGAGCCCCGGGCTGCGTTGTGGCCACAGCACACGCTCGTCGCTGCTGACCCGCGCTTCGATGCCCAGCAGTTGGCTGCCCTGAACACCGCTTTCGCCCTGGGTCAGGTAGGCCAGGCCACTGCCGTTCCAGCCCTGGCCGTTTTCCAGCGTCAGGCTGTTACCGGCGCCGGCCTCGCTGCGCAGTTGTTCCAATAATGCAGCCAACACCGCGTAACCGCCCAGCTGGGCAGACGCTGCCTGACTGGCATCGAGCAGTGGCGCCAACTGGGGGTAGGCGGTACTGGCACTGCTACCGGTCATCCAGGGTGCGCGGCCCAGGTGGCTGACCGGCCCCAGGCGTGTAGCCGGCACTACCGCCAAGCCAGGCTGGCGGGCATCCAGCGTATCGGCCACGTACAGCAGGTCGAGGCTGGCATTGCCGCCTTGCTGGCCAGGGAATGCGGAGCAGGCGCCGAGCAGCGGTGCCAAAGCCCCAACGCCCATCCAGCCAATCACTTCGCGCCTGTGCACACTGCTCGCCATCGCACCCGCCATCCTTATCTGCGTTCATTCAGGGCCCCGGATGTTGCGGCGTTGGCATTACAGTTTGATGGCAGAAATCCGACAGAAATTCCAAATTGATCTGTCGACCACAAATCTAAGAACCGGCAGTTTTAAAAGCTCGTTAACATTTCTGCCAATTAATCATCACACTTGCGCCTTAAAGTCGCGGTTTCCTCCAACTCAGCCAATACAAGGACACCCTGATGAGTCGAGATACCGGCGACAACCTGGACCGGAACCAAAGCGGTAACCTGCCGATGGCCACTGTCATGGACGCCTACCTGAGCCGTCGTAGCGTGATGCGCGGCAGCCTGGGCGCCGCCATCGCCATGATCGCCGGTACCGGCCTGACAGGCTGCTTCGACGGGGGCGGTTCAGATGACGATGATCCGGTTACCGAGCCGCCAGTCACCGAGCCGGAAGTGCCGAAACTGGCATTGGGCTTCCAGTCCATCCCGGGGTCGCGCACTGATGCCTGCGTGATCGCCGCCGGCTACAGCGCCTACGTGCTGGCCCCCTGGGGCACGCCCCTTAACAGCAACGGCAACCCGTGGAAGTCCGACGGCAGCAATACCTCGACCGACCAGGCCAACGCCATGGGCATGCACCATGACGGCATGCATTTCTTCCCGATCAACGGCAGCTCGGAAGACGGCCTGCTGGCGATCAACTTCGAGTACATCGACACCGCCGCCCTTCACCCGGCCGGCCCGACCACCGATGTCAACGGCAAGCGCCCGGTCGAAGAAGTGCGCAAGGAAATCAACGCGCATGGCGCTGGCGTGGTGCGCCTGCAGAAAATCAACGGCCGCTGGCAGGTGGTCGACAACGACCCGCTGAACCGCCGTTTCACTACCGCTTCGCGCATGGAAATCACCGGACCACTGCGTGGCACCGACCACGTCAAGACCAAGTACTCCACCGCCGGCACCCACTGCCGCGGCACCAACAACAACTGCGGCAACGGCTACACGCCGTGGGGCACCTACCTGACCTGCGAAGAGAACTGGCCGGGCATCTTCGTCAACAAAGGCACCCGCCCCGAAGACCAGCGCCGCATCGGCGTGGGTACCTCCAGCGGCCAGTACAAATGGGAAAGCGCTGCCGGTGACGCCAGCGAAGTAGCCGATGAGTTCGCCCGTTTCGACGTGACCGTGAAAGGCGCCAGCGCCACCGACGACTACCGCAACGAAGCCAGCACCTATGGCTACATCGTCGAGATCGACCCGTACAACAGCGCCACCCTGGCAACCAAGCGCACCGCACTGGGCCGCTTCCGCCACGAAGGCTGCGCCCCTGGCCTACCGGTCGCTGGCAAGCCGCTGGTGTGGTACATGGGTGACGACTCGAACAACGAGTACCTGTACAAGTGGGTGTCCACTGCCGTATGGGATGCCGCTGACGCCAACCCGGCCGACCGCCTGGCCACGGGTGCCAAGTACCTGGATCAGGGCAAACTGTATGTGGCCCGCTTCAACGCCGATGGCACCGGCGTCTGGCTGCTGCTGGACGTGGCCACCGCCACCACGGGTGGCAGCACGCTGGGCGCCCTGTACGGCGACCTGCCGGGCATCATCCTCAACACACGGGGTGCCGGCGATGCCGTGGGCGCAACGCCGATGGACCGGCCGGAATGGACCACGGTCAACCCGCTGAACGGCGATGTGTACCTGACCCTGACCAACAACAGTGCGCGCACCCCGGAAAAGGTCGATGCAGCCAACCCGCGCGGCCCGAACCGCCATGGCCACATCATTCGCTGGCACGACAGCGACGACCAGTTGAGCTTTACCTGGGACATCTTCGTGTTCGGTGCCAACGCTGCCGGCACCGCCGACATCAACCGCTCCGGCCTGACCGAGCTGAACCAGTTCGCCAGCCCCGACGGCATGAGCTTCGATAGCCGCGGCGTGCTGTGGTTCGAGACCGACAACGGCGAAAGCACCTTGACCGACTACACCAACGACCAGTTGCTGGCGGTGATCCCTACCGACCTGGTGGATGCCAGTGGCAAGCAGGTCCCGGTGAACGCACAGAACCAGGTCGACCTGCGACGCTTCTTCGTCGGGCCCAATGGTTGCGAGGTGACCGGGATTACCTTTACCCCGGACAACAAGACGCTGTTCGTCAACATTCAGCACCCGGAGAACTGGCCGTATACCGACAACGCGACCGATGCTACTCCGGCGGGGACGACAGTGCGGCCGCGGGCTTCGACCGTAGTGATCCAGCGTATTGATGGCGGCGAGATCGGGACCGTGTGATCCAGTGCCGGTCAGCCAACTTTTGCTGGCTGTACCGGCCCCTTCGCGGGCAAGCCCGCCCCCACAGGCATCTCACTGGCTTCAAAGAAGCCAGTGAACGTTACCAGGCTATCGGCTCCCGGCTACGCACTCGCACTTGCTGTGCTGGCACCCGGGCATGCCATTGCACCACCCCCAGCGCCTCCACCTGGAATTCGCTGCGCATCACCCGCCCCTCTTCCTCGAACGACAACTGCAGCAGAAAGTACCCGCTGTTGAGCAGCAGGCCTTCACTCAGCCGTTCGAACGTTTCGTCATCCACCGCCCCCAGCGCCTGGCGCAATGCGGCCGCATCCACGTACCCCGACGCCGGCCGACCGCTGATGATGCGGCTGAGCAGCGACCGCGGGTAACGCCCTTCATACAGCGCTTCCAGCAACCGAAGGTGCTCCAGCCCCAGCGCATTGGCGTTAAGACGCCAACCCGTGGTCTGGGGCAAGGCGCACAGCATCGGGTAACGCGCCTGGCGGGTGGCGTCCGGCTCCAGCAACAGGTTCAGCTCACTGGTCTCGAGCATCGGCTGATTGGCCGCCAGCCGTGGCGGTTGCTGACGCAGGTACTGGGCGCTCTCGGCGCCTTGCAGGCGGGCATCGCTGTCGGCATCGAGCCAGTCCGCCAGGGCATCGACCAGGCGTTCGGCCGCCATGTCATTGCCCAGCAAGTAGCGCAACTGGCGCTCGGCGCGTCCGCCATCGGCACCCAGTAACGCGTTGACGTTGAAGCAGGTGTGCTGGTCGCGTACCCGCAACTGCGCCTGGCCAGCGCCAAAGTCGTAAGTCAGCGGCTGCCCGCGCAAGGCTTGCCAGAACAGCGGGCTTAGCCGCCAGGCAGGATCACGCAGGGCCTGCTCGGCATAGGCCAGGCCGGCTTGCTCCATGGCCCGGGTTTGCACCCGCTGGTGCAACAGGCGCACTTCATCAACCTGGCGCCGGCCATCTTCCACCAGCCAGGCCATGCCCGCTGCCAGCATTGCCAGCACCACCATCACCATCAGCAGGGCCGCGCCCTGCTGTTGCTTGCCAACCATCCGGGCGTGCCTCGCTCGCGAAATAAAGACGCCAGTCAACACGCGGCATGTTGCAGGTAAATGGCAATGTCCCCGTCGTCATCTGCACGTCATCTGGGCGCGGCAGGATTGCCCTTCCTTTTCATGGCCTTACAGGAGTGGTCGCAATGGGTGGCATTGGAATCTGGCAACTGGTGATCGTACTGCTGATCGTATTCCTGCTGTTTGGTACCAAACGGCTCAAGGGCTTGGGTAGCGATGTGGGTGAGGCAATCCAGGGGTTTCGCAAGTCGATGGGTGGCGACAATGACGCCACTACTCCTGGGCACTCGCAACTGCAGCAACCATGCCCACTGAATGGCCAGGCTGCACAGCAATCGCAGACGGACCGTCAGGCCTGATGTTCGAAATAGGCTTCAGCGAGCTGCTGGTGGTCGGCATCGTCGCCCTGCTGGTACTAGGCCCCGAACGCCTGCCCGTGGCTGCACGTACTCTTGGCCGCGGCCTGGGCCAGGCGCGCCGGGCCATGCACGCGCTGCGCACGCAGGTGGAGCGCGAAATCGAGCTACCCGACCTCGACAGTGCCCCGTTGCAGCGTCTGGAGCAGGAAATCCGCCAGGGCATCCGCCCGAAGGCGGAACCGGCCAATGATGCAGCCACTGTCGCAGTACCCAAGGAAAACGCTTCATGAGTATTGCCATGGACCCGGCAGCGCGCATGCCGCTGACCGAACACCTGCGCGACCTGCGCAAGCGCCTGGTGCGTTGCCTGGGGTTGGTGGCATTGGTGTTCGCCGGCCTGTTCCCGTTTGCCCAGACGCTGTACACGCTCATCTCCGAGCCGCTGCGGCGCTTCTTGCCCGAAGGCGCGAGCATGATCGCCACCAGCGTCACCTCGCCGTTCCTGACACCGTTCAAGCTGACCGCGATGTGCGCCGTGTTCGTTGCCATGCCGCTGCTGCTGCACCAGGCCTGGGGCTTTCTGGCGCCGGGGCTGTACCGCCGTGAACGGCGCATTGCCTTGCCGCTGCTGGTGTCGAGCATCGTGCTGTTCTATGCCGGCATGGCCTTCGCGTTCTTTCTGGTGTTCCCGATGATGTTCGGCTTCTTTGCCAGCGTGACGCCGGACGGCGTCGCGATGATGACCGATATCAGCCAGTACCTGGACTTTATCCTGGCGCTGTTTCTGGCGTTCGGGTTGGCCTTCGAGATCCCGGTGGCGACGTTCATCGTGGTCTGGGTGGGGTTGGCCGATGTGGCCACATTACGGCGCAGCAGGCCCTACGTGGTCGTCGGGTGCTTTGTGGTGGGGATGATCCTGACGCCGCCGGATGTGTTTTCGCAGACGATGCTGGCAGTGCCGATGTGGGTGCTGTTCGAGGTGGGGTTGCTGGCTTGCGCCTGGTTGAAGCGGCCTGGGCAGACCAAGGAGATTGTGGCTGGATCATAGGGCCCCTTCGCGGGTGAACCCGCTCCCACAGGGATCTCGCAAGGTTCAAGACCTGTGGAGTACCTGTGGGAGCGGGTTCACCCGCGAATAGCCGTAATGCGTTCTAGAACTCGGCGAGCCGCCAGACTTCATAGGCTGGCGTCTCGTACGGGTGGCTCTGCTTGAGCGCCGCGACGACCTGGACAATCAGCTCGTCAGCCACCACCAGCTCCACCTTCCATTCCTCAACCACCTCGACCTGGCCCGCTTGCCCGAGGAACGGCTGGCTGCCGTCCAACGGGCGGAACTGGCCTTGGCCAAGGGTTTGCCAGGCGCAGTGGTCATAGTCACCGATGCGCCCGCCGCCCGCGGCGAAGACAGCGGCCTTGACCACTTCGAGGTGGCTGCCGGGAACGAAGAAGGCGAGCTTGTACACGCCTTAGTTCACCCACACGCGCGCGTTGCGGAACATACGCATCAGCGCGGCATCTTCCTGCCACTCGTCAGGGCGCCAGGAGTTCTGCACGGCGCGGAACATACGCTCTGGGTGCGGCATCATGATGGTCACACGGCCATCACGGCTGGTCAGGCCGGTGATGCCACGGGGCGAGCCGTTCGGGTTGGCCGGGTAGGCTTCGGTGACCTTGCCGTGGTTGTCGACGTAGCGCAGGGCCACGCAACCGGACACGTCAGCGGCCAGCAGTGCCTCTTCGCTGGCGAACTCGGCATGGCCTTCGCCGTGGGCGATGGCGATCGGCATGCGCGAACCGGCCATGCCCTGCAGGAAGATCGAGTTGGACTTCTGTACCTCGACCATGGCCACGCGCGCCTCGAATTGCTCCGAGCGGTTGCGCACGAAGTGCGGCCAGTGCTCGGTGCCAGGGATCAGCTCGTGCAGGTTGGACATCATCTGGCAACCGTTGCACACGCCCAAGGCAAAGCTGTCGGTACGCGCGAAGAAGGCCTGGAAGGCGTCACGGGCACGGGCGTTGAACAGCGCCGACTTGGCCCAGCCTTCGCCAGCGCCCAGCACGTCACCGTACGAGAAGCCGCCGCAGGCGACCAAGCCCTTGAACGCTTCGAAGTCGACACGGCCAGCGAGGATATCGCTCATGTGCACGTCGATGGCGGCGAAGCCGGCGCGGTCGAAGGCAGCAGCCATCTCGACCTGGCCGTTGACGCCCTGCTCACGCAGGATGGCCACTTGCGGGCGCACGCCCTTCTTGATGTACGGTGCGGCGATGTCGTCGTTGACGTCGAAGCCCAGCTTGACCGACAGGCCCGGGTTGTCTTCCTCGAGCAGCAGGTCGAATTCCTGGTCGGCGCAATCGGCGTTGTCGCGCAGGCGCTGGATCTGGTAGCTGGTTTCAGCCCACTGACGCTGCAGCATGCGACGGTCATCGTCGAACAGCACTTCGCCGTTCAGGCTGATGGTCACTTCAGCGTTGTTGACTGGCTTGCCGATCACCGCGACGCATTCTTCACCCAGGCCAGCAGCGCTGAACTGTGCCAGCACGTCCGGGGTAGCATCCTGGCGAACCTGGATCACCGCACCCAGCTCTTCGTTGAAGAGGATGGCCGGCACTTCGCCCTTGCTGTCGGTCAGCGGGTCGAGTTGCAGGTCGAGGCCACAGTGGCCGGCGAAGGCCATTTCCAGCACGGTGGTCATCAGGCCGCCGTCGGAACGGTCGTGGTAGGCCAGCAGGTGGCCGTCGGCGTTCAGGCCCTGAATCACGGCGAAGAATGCCTTGAGGTCTTCGGCGTCGTCGACGTCCGGTGCCTGGGCGGCGATCTTGCCGTAGGTCTGGGCCAGGATCGAGGCGCCCATGCGGTTCTTGCCGCGGCCCAGGTCGATCAGGATCAGGTCGGTCTCGCCCTTGTCCATGCGCAGTTGCGGGGTCAGGGTCTGGCGGATGTCGGTGACCGGGGCGAAGCCGGTGATGATCAGCGACATCGGCGAGGTAACGCTCTTCTCGACGCCCTCTTCGCTCCACTTGGTCTTCATCGACATGGAGTCTTTGCCGACCGGAATGGTAATGCCCAGTTCCGGGCACAGCTCCATGCCGACAGCCTTGACGGTGTCGTACAGGCGCGCGTCTTCACCCGGGTGGCCGGCAGCGGACATCCAGTTGGCCGACAATTTGATGTCGGACAGCTTTTCGATGCGTGCGGCAGCCAGGTTGGTCAGGGTTTCGCCGATGGCCATGCGCCCGGATGCCGGGGCGTCCAGCAGTGCCAGCGGAGTACGTTCGCCCATGGCCATCGCTTCACCGGTGTAGACGTCGAAGCTGGTGGCGGTAACGGCGCAGTCGGCTACCGGGACCTGCCACGGGCCGACCATTTGGTCGCGGGCAACCAGGCCGGTGATGGTGCGGTCGCCAATGGTGATCAGGAAGCTCTTGCTGGCCACGGCCGGGTGGTTCAGCACGCGCTGGACGGCGCTGTCCAGGTCCAGCTGGCTTGGGTCGAAATCATCGCCCAACTCGGCTTCGCGGGTAACCGAACGGTGCATGCGCGGCGGCTTGCCCAACAGCACGTCCAGCGGCATGTCCACCGGGGTGTTGCCGAAGTGGCTGTCGCTTACGGTCAGGTGCGGTTCTTCAGTCGCTTCACCAACCACGGCAAACGGGCAACGCTCGCGCTCGCAGATGGCCTTGAAGCGCTCGAAATCGACCGCGCTGACGGCCAGTACGTAACGCTCTTGCGATTCGTTGCTCCAGATTTCGTGCGGGGCCATGCCCGGCTCGTCGTTGGGCACGTTGCGCAGCTCGAAGCGGCCACCACGGCCACCGTCGTTGACCAGCTCAGGGAAGGCGTTGGAGATACCGCCGGCACCGACGTCGTGGATGAAGGCGATGGGGTTGGCGTCGCCCAGCTGCCAGCAACGGTCGATGACCTCCTGGCAACGGCGCTCCATTTCCGGGTTTTCGCGCTGTACCGAAGCGAAGTCGAGGTCTGCCGAGCTGGCACCGGTCGCCACCGACGAAGCGGCACCGCCGCCCAGGCCGATCAGCATGGCCGGGCCGCCGAGCACGATCAGCTTGGCGCCGACCGTGATCTCGCCCTTCTGCACGTGGTCTTCACGGATGTTGCCCATACCGCCAGCGAGCATGATCGGCTTGTGGTAGCCGCGCACTTCTTCACCGTGCGGGGTGTCGATGGCCTGCTCGAAGGTACGGAAATAACCGGTCAGCGCCGGGCGACCGAATTCGTTGTTGAACGCAGCACCGCCCAGCGGGCCTTCGATCATGATATCGAGGGCGTCAACGATGCGCTCTGGCTTGCCGTAAGCCTGTTCCCACGGCTGTTCGAAGCCCGGGATACGCAGGTTGGAAACGGTAAAGCCGGTCAGGCCAGCCTTGGGCTTGGCGCCACGGCCGGTAGCACCTTCGTCGCGGATTTCGCCACCAGAGCCGGTGGAAGCACCCGAGAACGGGGCGATGGCGGTCGGGTGGTTGTGCGTTTCGACCTTCATCAGGATGTGCACCGGCTCCTGCACCGCGCCGTACTGGCGGGTTTCAGGGTTCGGGAAGAAGCGGCCGGCAACGTTGCCGACGATCACCGAGGCGTTGTCCTTGTACGCAGACAGCACACCTTCGTTGTGCATCTGGTAGGTGTTCTTGATCATGCCGAACAGGCTCTTTTCCTGAGCCTGGCCGTCGATGTCCCAACTGGCGTTGAAGATCTTGTGGCGGCAGTGCTCGGAGTTGGCCTGGGCGAACATCATCAGTTCGATGTCGTTCGGGTTGCGCTTGAGGCCCTGGAAAGCGTTGACCAGGTAGTCGATCTCGTCTTCGGCCAGGGCCAGGCCCAGGTCGATGTTGGCCTTGGCCAGGGCATCACGGCCGCCGGCCAGAATGTCGACCGAGGTCATTGGCTTGGGCTGCGCGTGGCTGAACAAGTCAGCGGCCTGCTCCAGCTGGCCGAGCACCCGCTGGGTCATCCGGTCGTGCAGTTCGGCGGCGATCAGGGCGGCGTCAGCGTCGCTCAGGGTGCCGGCCACGTAGTAGGCGATACCGCGCTCCAGGCGCTGGATCGACTGCAGGCCGCAGTTGTGGGCGATGTCGCTGGCCTTGCTGGCCCAAGGCGAAATGGTGCCCAGGCGCGGGACGACCAGGAACAGGCGGCCGGTCGGCTCCTGTACCGGCACGCTCGGGCCGTACTTGAGCAGACGGCCCAGCACCTGCTGCTGGTCGGCGGTCAGCTCGCCTTCAACATCAGCGAAGTGGGCAAATTCGGCATACAAACCAGTAACAGCGGGGACTTTCTGGCTCAGTTGCTCGAGTAATTTACCGTGGCGAAAGGCAGAAAGGGCAGGAGCGCCGCGCAGGATCAACATCGTCGGGACAGCCTCAGGAAGGGGTGTGCTTAGAGGCCGTGCATTCTAGCCTAATTCGATGGCTTTCGGCACCCGCTCTAAGCCACGGCTGCCGGGCGGCGTAACCGGACTTTCGGGTCAGAATTTCGCATGCTCGATCTCCCGGACGCTGAACCTCTTAAGTCAAGCCACAGAGCACATCAAGCGCTACCAGACAAGCTAACAGTTGTCGAGATATGGTTGGGCCGGTCCTTTGCGTATACTGCAACCTATGTTCGCCCACACTGCTTTGCGCCAGCGTTGCGCCAAATGGCTCCTCGCAACCGGACTCTTTCTGCTGCTCGGTGCCTGCGTTGAAAAACCCAGCACCCTGGAGCGCGTGAAGGAGGACGGCGTGCTGCGCGTAATCACCCGCAACAGCCCAGCCACCTACTTCCAGGACCGAAACGGTGAAACCGGCTTCGAATACGAGCTGGTGCAGCATTTCGCCGACGATCTCGGCGTAAAGCTGCAGATCGAGACCGCCGACAACCTGGACGAACTCTACGATTCGCTCGGCAAGCCCTCTGGCCCGGTGCTGGCCGCCGCCGGCCTGGTCAGCAGCGAACGGCGCAAGGCCCAGGTAAAGTATTCACATCCTTATCTGGAAGTGACCCCGCAGGTCGTCTATCGCAACGGCCGCCCGCGCCCTACCAACGCCAAGGGCCTGGTCGGCAAGAAGATCATGGTGCTCAAAGGCAGCAGCCATGCCGACCTGCTGGCCGAGCTGAAAAAGCAGAACCCGGGTCTGGAGTACGAAGAATCCGATGCGGTCGAGGTGGTCGACTTGCTGCGCATGGTCGACGAAGGGCAGATCGACCTGACCCTGGTCGACTCCAACGAACTGGCGATGAACCAGGTGTACTTCCCCAACGTAAGGGTTGCCTTTGACGTGGGCGACTCCCGTGACCAGCGTTGGGCTGTAGCTGCGGGCGAAGACAACAGCCTGCTCAACGAGATCAACGAATTCCTCGACAAGGCGCAGAAGAACGGCACCCTGCAACGGCTGAAGGACCGCTACTACGGCCATGTCGACGTGCTCGGCTACGTCGGTGCCTATACCTTTGCCCAGCACCTGCAACAGCGCCTGCCCAAGTACGAGAAACACTTCAAGAGCTACGCCAAGGTTGAACAGGTCGACTGGCGCCTGTTGGCAGCGATCGGCTACCAGGAATCGATGTGGCAGCCGGAAGTCACCTCCAAGACCGGCGTGCGCGGCCTGATGATGCTGACCCAGCGCACCGCCCAAGCCATGGGCGTGTCGAACCGGCTGGACCCCAAGCAGAGCATCCAGGGCGGTGCCAAGTACTTCATGAAGATCAAGGCGGAGCTCGACGACAGCATTCAGGAACCGGACCGCACCTGGTTTGCCCTGGCGGCCTACAACGTCGGCAGCGGCCATCTGGAAGACGCCCGTACTCTGGCCAAGCGCGAAAAGCTCAA
The DNA here is from genome assembly GCF_029871175.1 of Pseudomonas sp. BN607. Classification (NCBI taxonomy): domain Bacteria; kingdom Pseudomonadati; phylum Pseudomonadota; class Gammaproteobacteria; order Pseudomonadales; family Pseudomonadaceae; genus Pseudomonas; species Pseudomonas sp. BN607. The sequence goes on along the minus strand of NZ_SSOE01000015.1, from coordinate 183,258 downwards.
CCCGAACAAGTGGCTGGACGTGAAGAAGATGCTGCCGCGGCTGTCACAGAAACAGTGGTATCGGCAGACCAAGTATGGTTATGCGCGTGGCGGCGAGCCGGTGCACTTCGTGGCCAACATTCGCCGCTACTACGACATCCTCACCTGGGTGACACAGCCACAGCTCGAAGGCCAGGTGGCCGAGGGCAACCTGCATGTGCCCGGGGTGAACAAGGACAAGCCGGCGGATCAGGCCCCGCCGATGTAAGCCCGCAAAGATGCCTGTTTCAGGCTTTTGCCCGACGGGCCTTGAAAAAGTCGCTAAGGATCTGCCCGCACTCCTCCGCCAGTACGCCCCCCTCCACCATTACCCGGTGGTTGAGGAAACCCTGGGCAAAGAACTGCCCCTGGCTCTGCACGATCCCCGCCTTGGGTTCCAGTGCCCCGAACACCACACGCATCACCCGCGAATGTACGATCAGCCCCGCGCACATGCTGCAGGGCTCCAGGGTCACGTACAGGGTGCTGCCGGGCAGTCGATAATTACTGGCCGACCTGGCCGCCGCACGGATCGCCACCATCTCGGCATGTGCACTGGGGTCGCTGTCCAGGATCGGCCGGTTGAAACCCTGCCCGATCACCTGCCCATGCTGCACCAGTAACGCCCCCACCGGCACCTCGCCCAGCGCTGCGCCCTCGGCAGCCAGGGCCAGGGCCTGACGCATGAATTCCTGATCGCGGCTGCGATCGATGATTTGCGGGCGCATCAGACCACCGCAATCGCGGCCATCAGGCCGGTTTCCATGTGGTCGATGACGTGGCAGTGGAACATCCAGGTGCCGGGATTATCCGCCACCAATGCCACCTGGGCGCGCTCGTTCTTGCCCAGCAGGTAGGTGTCGGTGAACCATGGTTCCTTGATGTCGTGGCGGTTCGAGGCAATCACCTTGAAGCTCATGCCATGCAAGTGGATCGGGTGCTGGTACTGGGTCATGTTCTTCAGCTCGAAGATGTAGCTCTTGCCTTTCTGCAACGTGGCGATGGGGCGATCGGCGCAGGTCTTGTCGGTAATATCCCAGGCCTGGCCGTTGATCTGCCACATGCTCGACGGTTTGGCCGGATCAGGGGTGACAGAGACGCTGGCCGCCCACTCGAAATTGAAGTTCAGCTTTTCAGCATTCTCCAGGTCTGGCTCGGCGATCGGGTTGGGTGGCAGGGCCGGCGGCCACTCGCCCGGTGCTTCGGTGCTGGCCACCGAACGCAGGGTGCCCAGGCGCACGAAACCGTCGCGCAGGGAGATCTCTTCACCGGCCTTGGGTATCCGGATAGCCAGGCAGATGCGCATGCCAGGGCCCAGCCAGTACTCGTCTTCCAGTGTACGCGGGGTCACCGGGTTGCCATCGAGGGCATAGATTTTCGCCTCGCAGTTGCCCTTGAGGTTGATCCGGTAGGTCCAGGTGTTGTCCAGGTTCAGCAGGCGCACCCGCACCACCTGGCCGGCCGGCAGCTCGGTGATCGAGTCGGCCTGGCCGTTGATGGTGATCAACCGCCCGGCAGTGCCGTTGCGCGCGGCCTCGCGCGGGATGCTGAAAGGCAGCCATGCGCCCTGCTCGTCCACGTGCCAGTTCTTCAGGCTCAGCGTACGCTCATGCTGGAAGCCGGTCGGCTCGCGCTCCTCGACGATCAGCGGGCCGACCAGGCCGCGCCCCAGCTCCTCGGAGCTACTGACATGCGGGTGATACCAGTAGCTGCCTGCATCCGGCACGCGGAACTTGTAGTCGAAGTATTCACCCGGCTTGACCGGCAATTGCGACACATAAGGCACGCCGTCCATTTCCAGCGGCAGGCGGATGCCGTGCCAGTGAATGGTGGTTTCCACCGGCAGGTGGTTGATGAAGCGCACCCGCAACCAAGTGCCTTGGCGCACGCGCAGCTCGGTGCCCGGTGCCGACGGCCCGAAGGCCCAGGCCTCGGTCTTGAAGCCTGGCACCAGCTCGACATCCAGCGGCGCGGCGATCAGCTCGTAATCATGCCCAGCATTGTCATCTTCGACCTTGCCCAGCCAGTAACGCGCCGCGCCACCGGCGCCCAGGCCAACTACAACCAGGCCGGTCAGGCCCTTGAGCATTTGTCGACGGGTGAAGGACATCGGTGCGGGTACCTCATGTTCTGCGCAATCAAGCTGCCAGCAGTGGGCTGGCGATGAAGGGCGAATACGATACACCTGCAAATGGGAAATATTAAGTGAAAACCCGGCGTCCCGAAGCAACCTGACAAGCAATAAGCACCACCTCCCTGGCTCACGGCGGTTTGAAACTGGCACCCTTTCACTTCAATTGGACCACCGTGATGCTTGCCGACACCCTCCCCGGCGACCAGCGAAAGCTGATGACCCTCGCTGCACACCTCACTGAAGACTGCCCTGACATGCGCGAGATGGCGCGTGAAGTCGCGCAACAACTCCTCGAGCGCCATGATCTGAAGGCGCTGGAGCCCGACAATGTCTACCTGCACCGTTTTCACACCGCCGTCAGCAGCCCTCGAACCTTCAACGGTTGGCAACACCTGGATCAGCCCTATGAATCCCTGACTCTGCCCCAATTGGTCATGCACCGCTTCGATGCCCAGGCCCAGGACAACGCCGACGTGCTCAGTTATCTCGTTGGCTTCTACAGCGATGGGCCAGGCAAAGACGTGTATGACGAGCGCAATGAAGTTCGACTCGAAGCCAAGGAGGTTCTGGATTATTTCTGGAGCATTGATTTTGCCACGGCATTCAAAACGCGGATGACGTCTTTCTGGGCCGAGCATTCAGAGAACTTCCGCACGTTGGCCAAAGCCAACTTCATGAGCAAATTACTGGAAGTTTGCGCAGAACACCCCTCATCAGCGCTAGCCCGTCACGCGCAGGATATCGCTGATGCCCTGGTGGGCGAGACAACCTGGCCGCCGTCGCTGGAGGCACTGCAACAAAGGGTATTACCGGGTGGTGCTACGCGCGTCTGCGCGCTCGACATTGGCGGATATGTGGCGACGGACATCCTTCGCCTGCAATTGGCCAACGGCAGCCAGCTGATTTACCTGCCGGGTGATGTCGACGGTCTGCATTATTTCCCGAGTAACCAGGCACTGTTCTGGTGGGTGCTCACAAATTGCACCTATGTCGAAAACCGAACCCGTTTCCTGGCACATTTTTCCCTTGACGACCGCGAGGAAGCTGACGGCAAAGTCGGGCTGAACAACCTGATCGACCTGCTGTTTCATGGCTGGGGCAACCATGATTACAGCGGCCTCAACACCCTCGACCTGGCCATTGAGGAGGATGCCTTCGACTGGCTGCGCAACAAAGCCCGCCAGCGAATGATCGATGATGCGCATTTCTCTCTGCGTTCCAACGCAGACCTGCGCAGACAATTGTGGATCGGCTACTTGAAGGCAGGCCTGCAGGTGTTCGGCCCTATGGCGGCAGTGAGTTGGCCAGTGGCGTTGGCGCTGGTGGGGGCTGGCATTGCTGACATGGGTTTGAACATTTACCAGGCGATTCACGGGCACACGACGCGTGAACGCAAGGCAGGTGTTACCGGCGCGATTTTCGCCGCCATCGAGACACTGTTCAATGCGACCTTTCTGCTCAGTGCACCCGGCAAGCCCCTTACTGATTTCGCAGAAGCGGCGGAAGCAGGCGCTGCGACCGAGGAAGGCCCCCCCCCGGCACCGGCGGAAGAATCAGCGCAGGAACACAGCGGGGAGCCCGATGAGGCAAGTGCTTCAGAGGTGGCAGACGCAATTGAAACCTGGATACCCCAGCCCTTCCGGCCAACCGGCAGTTGGGACGCCCTGCGCCCATTCGAGACGAATGTAGTGCTTGGCAGCAAACCTGGCACTGGGTTTCTTGAAGGTATCCATCTGCAGGATGGGCAGTTTTACGCACTGATCGACGACATGCCTTACCAAGTGCGTTTTGTACCCGAACTGAAATCCTGGACCATTGTCGCCCCTGACAACCCGTTCTCTTTTTACAAAAGCTTGCCGATCCGCCTGGATGCCGCAGGCCAGTGGCGCCCGGTGGAGCGCCTTGGCCTCAACGGGGGCATGCTTTCGAGCCTGAAAATCTGGGGCCGCCCGACAGCAAGCGCAAACGTGCCGCCCATGCCCGGCACCCCTTATGAAATACCAGCCGACCTGCGCGCCTCACTGAAGGATGTTTCCGATGATGAGATTACAGGTACGCGAGTATTCCTCGATGCCCCGGATCGACAGGCTGCCATCGGCCGATTCCGCCAGCTACGAGATCAATTGGCGGCCGATGCCGATGCGTTCATGACCACGGTGCAAACACCGCCACGTCCACAGATACCCGAAATCCCCGCCAACGCTTCATCCAAACCCGTTTTCAAAACCCTGTACCAGAACAGTAACGGCTTGGTGATTGGCGAAGCGCACAGTGGTCTTGGCAGCAAGCGATTGCTGATCGACAACATGCGCCTGCTACGCAAGCTGAAGGTAAAGACGCTGTACATGGAGCACTTCACCACCGACTTTCAGCAAGCAGACATCGATGCCTTCAACCGCACAGGCGTGATGCCGCAGGAGCTGGATCACTATGTGGAAAGCCAGGATGTCGGCCACCGCACCGACGCCGAAGGCCGCTACACCTTTCGGCAGGTACTGGTCAGCGCGCAGAAAAACGGCATACGCATACAGTCCATCGACTGCATGGCCAGTTACCGCCAGGCGTGGGCGACCCCCGTTTCCGATGTGGCACGCCAGCGCATGATGAACTTCCATGCACACTTGATTATCCAGGCAGACCAAGCTGCGCGCGGCTCGGGAAAATGGATTGCGCTGGTCGGCAGCACCCACGCCAACACCTTCCATGGCGTCACCGGCCTGGCTGAAACAGAAGGCGCGATCGGACTGCGTGTCGAAGACCGCCCGATCGACGAACCTGACGCTTACAGCACAGACCCCGGTGTGGATGCCCGGGACGAAGGTGGCACGGTAAGGCATGTGCAAAGCGACCTGCGGCTACGCGCCGGAGTGTTGACCACCCGCCCGCCATCACCGGATTTCGAAAGCCTGCTGGTAAGGCCTGGCGAATACGCGATCGAACGTACCAATGGCCAGGAATACCTGATCAACCGCAGCCGGGATTCGACCTTGCGACGCACGCTGATCAAGCGCGATGGGCGGTTTTACTACGTGGAGCGCCCCGACTGGCCGGCCATTCATGAACGTCGCTTTCAAAACCTTGCCGAACTTCATGCCCGACTGAGATTACGCGGCATGCAACACATTGCCCCTTGAGCCAGGCAAGGCGCAGATACGACAAGGGCGCCTTGCGGCGCCCTTGTGGCTCAGCTTATTCCCACTCGATCGTGGCCGGCGGCTTGCTCGACACGTCGTAGGTAACGCGCGAGATACCGTCGATTTCGTTGATGATACGGCCGCTGACGGTTTCCAGCAGCTCGTATGGCAGGTGTGCCCAACGCGCGGTCATGAAGTCCACGGTCTCGACGGCACGCAGGGCGACAACCCAGGCGTAGCGACGACCGTCGCCAACGACGCCAACCGACTTGACCGGCTGGAACACCACGAATGCCTGGCTGGTCTTGTGGTACCAGTCGGCCTTGCGCAGCTCTTCGATGAAGATGTGGTCAGCGCGACGCAGGATGTCGGCGTATTCCTTCTTCACTTCACCCAGGATACGCACGCCCAGGCCAGGGCCCGGGAACGGGTGGCGGTAGACCATGTCGTACGGCAGGCCCAGCTCCAGGCCGATCTTGCGCACTTCGTCCTTGAACAGTTCACGCAGCGGCTCGACCAGCTTGAGGTTCATTTCCTCCGGCAGGCCACCGACGTTGTGGTGCGACTTGATCACGTGGGCCTTGCCGCTCTTGGCGCCAGCCGACTCGATCACGTCAGGGTAGATGGTGCCCTGGGCAAGGAACTGGATGTTCTCCAGCTTGCTGGCTTCGGCATCGAAGATATCGATGAAGGTGCGGCCGATGATCTTGCGCTTCTTCTCCGGGTCGGCTTCGCCTTCCAGGTTGTCGAGGAATTGCTTTTCAGCATCGGCGCGGATGACCTTGACGCCCATGTTCTCCTTGAACATGGCCATTACCTGGTCGCCTTCGTGCAGGCGCAGCAGGCCGTTGTCGACGAATACGCAGGTCAGTTGGTCGCCAATGGCGCGGTGGAGCAGCGCGGCAACTACCGAGCTGTCGACGCCGCCGGACAGGCCCAGCAGGACGTTGGCCGAACCGACTTGCTCACGCACCTGGGCGATGGCGTCTTCGACGATGTTGGACGGGGTCCACAGGGCTTCACAGCCGCAGATGTCCTGCACGAAACGGGACAGGATGCGACCGCCCTGCTTGGTGTGGGTCACTTCCGGGTGGAACTGCACGCCATAGTAGCCGCGGCTGTCGTCGAACATGCCGGCGATCGGGCAGCTTGGGGTGCTGGCCAGCACGTGGAAGTTGCCTGGCATCTGGGTGACCTTGTCGCCGTGGCTCATCCACACGTCCAGGCCCAGTACGCCGTCGTCGTCGACATGGTCTTCGATGCCGTCGAGCAGGCGGCTCTTGCCGACCACGTCCACGCGGGCATAACCGAATTCACGCAGGTCGGAACCTTCGACCTTGCCGCCCATCTGCTCGGCCATGGTCTGCATGCCGTAGCAGATGCCCAGCACCGGCACGTTCAGGTCGAACACGGCCTGCGGGGCGCGCGGGCTATCGGCTTCGTGGACCGACTCGGGGCCGCCGGCGAGAATGATGCCGCGCGGGTTGAACTCGCGGATCGCTTCATCGGCCATGTCGAACGGGTGCAGTTCGCAGTAAACGCCGATTTCGCGCACGCGGCGGGCGATCAGCTGGGTGTACTGGGAACCGAAATCGAGGATCAGGATACGGTGAGCGTGAATATCGAGGGCCATGACTCAATCTCGTCAGTGGAAATCGGAAACGACGCGGGGCTGTCGTGACAGCCCCGCTTGTAAATGTTGCTGGAAGCCTCAGCCTACGCGGTAGTTAGGGGCTTCTTTGGTGATCTGCACGTCATGCACGTGGGACTCGGCCATGCCGGCGCCGGTGATGCGTACAAACTCCGGCTTGGTGCGCATTTCTTCGATGGTTGCGCTGCCGGTGTAGCCCATGGACGAACGCAGGCCGCCCATCAGCTGGTGGATGATCGCGGCCAGTGCGCCCTTGTAGGGAACGCGACCTTCGATACCTTCCGGTACCAGCTTCTCGGCACCGGCCGAGGAGTCCTGGAAGTAACGGTCAGACGAGCCTTGCGCCTGTGCCATGGCACCCAGCGAGCCCATGCCACGATAGGCCTTGTAGGAACGGCCCTGGAACAGTTCGACTTCGCCCGGGGCCTCTTCGGTACCGGCGAACATCGAACCCATCATCACGCAGGAAGCACCGGCAACGATGGCCTTGGACAGGTCACCGGAGAAGCGGATGCCGCCGTCGGCGATCAGTGGCACGCCAGTGCCTTCCAGTGCTGCGGCGACGTTGGCGATGGCGCTGATTTGCGGCACGCCGACACCGGCAACGATACGGGTGGTGCAAATAGAGCCTGGGCCGATACCGACCTTGACGGCGTCAGCGCCTGCTTCGGCCAGGGCCTTGGCGGCAGCGCCGGTGGCGATGTTGCCGCCGATCACCTGCACTTGCGGGTAGGTTTCTTTCACCCAGCGCACGCGGTCGATCACGCCTTTGGAGTGGCCGTGGGCAGTGTCGACGACGACGACATCAACGCCAGCCGCCACCAGGGCAGCAACGCGCTCGCCGGTGTCCTTGCCGGTGCCGACGGCAGCGCCAACGCGCAGGCGGCCTTGGTCGTCCTTGCTCGCCAGCGGGTAGGCCTTGGCCTTTTCGATGTCCTTGACGGTCATCATGCCCTTGAGGTTGAACTTGTCGTCAACGATCAGGACTTTTTCCAGGCGGTGCTTGTGCAGCAGTTCGCGGACTTCGTTCTTGTCGGCGCCTTCGCGGACGGTGACCAGGCGCTCTTTTGGCGTCATCACGTCGCGAACCTTGGCGTCCAGGCGGTTTTCGAAGCGCACGTCACGGGAAGTGACGATACCGACCAGGTCGCCGTTGGCCAGCACCGGAACACCAGAAATGTTGTTCAGGCGGGTCAGCTCGAACAAGTCGCGCACGGTAGCGTCGGCGTCGATGGTGATCGGGTCCTTGACCACGCCAGCCTCGAACTTCTTGACCTTGCGTACTTCGCCGGCCTGCTGCTCGATGGTCATGTTCTTGTGGATGATGCCGATGCCGCCTTCCTGAGCCATCGCAATGGCCAGGCGCGCTTCGGTCACGGTATCCATGGCGGCGGAAACCAGCGGAATGTTCAGCTCGATGCCACGAGTCAAACGGGTCTTGAGACTGACTTCATTGGGCAGTACCTCGGAATAGCCAGGTACAAGGAGGATATCGTCGAAGGTCAGGGCTTCTTGGCTGATACGCAGCATCGCGGGGGCTCCCGGGCGGGAAAAATGGAAGCGCGCCATTATACTCATGCACGGCGCGCCGCTCAATGCAAAATAAGGGCCTTCGGTCAGCCTTGTGGCAGTTTTACCTGCACCACGGTCACCGGCTGGTCGAGCCAGTCGGCGAAGCTGTCGAGAAAGGCCTGGGTAAACCCGGCCTCGCCCCAGTTGTTGAAGATGAACCCCAGATTGGAAAAGGCACATGGCTGCAGGTAAATGAAGCCATTGATGTCATCTTCGAAGCCGCACAGCGGGCAGGTGAAGTTGTCGCTCACCGCCGGCATCCACTCTTCCAGGCTTTCGAACAATGGCTCGCCCACCTCGCGCCGGCACTCCGGGCAACCGGCTTCTTCGAGAAAACCGTCGGTGGGTGTATAGATGCAGCGCTTGAGCATCACTTCCAGGCCGTTGACTGGCTCGCCGAAGGGCAGTTTTTCCGGGTGCAGGGCCACTTTGCGCGCCCCTGCCGCCAGGGCATGGCCCATGCGGTTGCCGGTGCGGCCACAGGTGGTCAGCTGTTCCTCGACGACCTTTTCGCGCACCAGCCAGCGCAGGATGGCGCGGGCCCGGGCTTCGTGCACCGGCACGGTAGACAGCTTGGGAACGATGATGCTCTGGGTGTTCATGAACGGGACTGGCCTGCAAAACTGCGGTAATGGCGCAATTCTACCGCTCAGGCGCTGAGGTAGCGACCGATCAGCGCCAGGCCGCTGGCCAGCACCAGCCAGGTCACCAGCCGTACGAAGGCTTCACGGGATAACCGGTGGGTCAACCGACGCCCTACCCACAGGCCAATGAACATGACAGGCAGCAGGCAGGCGGCGAGCAGCAGCAGGCTTTGGTCGGCATAGACACCGGCGATCAGGAACAGCGACAGACGCACTATCGTACTGCAGCTGATCAGCGCGCTCTGGGTGGCGCGTACCTGTTCCTTCACCTCCAGACGTGCGCTCAGGTAAAGGGCATAAAGAAACCCGCCGCTGCCGAACAAAGCCCCGAACAACCCGCCTGCCGTGCCCATTGGCACCGCCCAGAAGCCGGACAGGCTGGCTGGCCTCACTTTCACTGCCAGCCCGTAAAGTGCATAGGCAGTCACGAATACCCCCATCAACAGCAGCAACAGGTCGGACTTCAGTTGCAGCAGGAACACCACGCCCAACGTACAACCCAAGGCCATGAAGGGCAGCAGCCGCAGCAATTCACTGCGTACCACATCCCGGCGCGACGGCAGCAGGTTGCCGAACGCGGCCACAAAATCCAGCAGCACCAGCAACGGGATGATGCGTGACAACGGCATGAAGTGAATCAGCACCGGCCCCGCCACGAGTGCAGTACCGAAGCCGGCAATGCCGAAGACGATGTAGGCCGCAGCGATGCCGAGCAGGATCGGCAGCCAGTCAAGGCCGGAAAACGACAGTTGGGCAAGCATGGCAGCAGTTCCTGGGAAGACAGGCAAAGGTTAGCCAGCCATGAGCCATGCCGACTAATATGCCTTTATCCCAAAAGCCATCTCGAAAAGGCATGACATGACGTCGATCCGACAGTTGCGTTACTTCGTGGAAATCGCCGAGTGTGGCAGCTTCAGCAGTGCCGCCGAGCGACTGTACGTCGCCCAGTCGGCCCTTAGCCGGCAGATCAAGGAGCTGGAGCAGCAACTGGGCACGCCGCTGTTCGAACGCACGGCGCGCCTGCCTCGCCTGACGCTGGCCGGTCAGGCCTTTCTTGAACGGGCGCGACGCTTGCTGGCTGACCTTGCACAGGCGGAGCGGGTTACCCGTGACATTGGCCAAGGGTTGCAAGGCAGCTTGCGCCTGAACCATTCCAGCACCGTGCCGCTGACCGGCGGGCTTCTGGCTCGCCTGGGGAACTACCTGAAGCACAACCCAGGGGTTTCGCTGGAGATTGCGCAGCAGTCGTCGGAGGCACAACTGGAAGACATTGCTGCCGGACGGCTGGATATCGGCCTGTTGCGCTTGCCGGTGCTGCGCCAGCATGAAGGCGTGGTGCTGCATGAACTGTTCGACGAACCCTTGTTGCTAGCGGTCGCCGCTGGGCACCCCTTGGCGGGTACTCGGCACGTGCAACTGGAGCAATTGAAGGAAGAACGCTTCATTTCCATCCCGCACCGGGATCGCGGTGGCTTGAGCTACCTGTCGGCCTCGTTGTGCATGGGGGCAGGGTTCTTCCCGCAGGCGGCGCAGGTACTGTCGCGCAAGACTACGCAGTTGCAGCTGATACAGGCGGGGTTTGGGGTGGCGTTGTTGCCGCGGTGCATGTGCGAGATTGCCCCGGCTTCAGTCAGCTTCTTAGCGCTGGAGGGTGATTGCCAGAGCACAGTGGCACTGGCCTGTCGCCGTGATGCGGGGCAACTGGTGCGGCAGTTCGTGGCGACGATGCAGGGCTGAAGGCACCGGTTGCGGTCTTGTGGGAGCGGCCTTGCGTCGCGAAAGGGCCGCGATGCGGCCCCAGGTTTTCAGCTTCGCCGCATGAAGTGCCGGGGCCGCGTTGCGGCCCTTTCGCGACGCAAGGCCGCTCCCACAAGGATTGGGTCAAGGCTGACAGTAGGGGCAAGACAGACAACCGGGGCCGATGTCATTTATGATGCCTGCCATGATCAAAGACCCTTTCGAACGACTCGGGCTGGACCGCGAGGTCCTTACCGTCAGCCAACTCAACGGCCGCGCCCGCGTGCTGCTGGAAGACGTTTTCCGCAGCGTGTGGGTGGAAGGCGAAATCTCCAACCTCGCCCGCCCGGCGTCCGGCCACATGTACTTCACCCTCAAGGACAGCGGCGCCCAGGTGCGTTGCGCGTTGTTCCGGCAGAACGCCACGCGGGTACGCCAGGCGCTGCGAGACGGCCTGGCGGTGCGGGTGCGCGGCAAGGTTTCGCTGTTCGAGGGACGTGGCGACTACCAGCTGATTCTCGACACTGTCGAGCCAGCCGGTGATGGCGCGCTGCGCTTGGCTTTCGAGGCCCTGAAGGAAAAGCTCGGTGCCGAGGGGCTGTTCAGCACCGAACGAAAGAAGCCACTGCCGGCTCACCCGCAGCGCATCGGCATCATCACCTCGCCCACCGGCGCGGTGATCCGCGACATCATCAGTGTGTTCGGCCGCCGTGCCCCGCAGGTGGAGCTGAACCTGATCCCAACGGCGGTACAAGGCCGCGAAGCCATCGCGCAGATCGTACGCGCCATCCGCCTGGCCGACAGCCTCGGCTTCGATGCGCTGATTCTGGCGCGGGGTGGTGGTTCGCTGGAAGACCTCTGGTGTTTCAACGAGGAAGCCGTGGCACGTGCCGTGGCCGCCTGCGTCACGCCCATTGTCAGCGCCGTGGGCCATGAAACCGACGTGTCGATCAGCGACTTCGTGGCTGACGTGCGCGCGCCCACCCCGTCGGCTGCCGCCGAGCTGCTGGCCCCTGACAACAGCGGCCTTCGGCAACGCCTGGATGGCCTGCAACGGCGCCTGCTGTTGCGCATGCAGAACCGCCTGACCCACGACCGCCTGCGCCTGGAGTCACTCACCCGCCGGCTGCGTCACCCAGGCGAGCGTTTGCGCCAGCAGGCTCAACGCCTGGACGACCTGGACATGCGCCTGCGTCGCGCGTTCATGCTCAACCTCAACCAGCGCCGCGAACGCCTGGCACGCCTGGACGCCCGCCTGGCCGCGCAGCATCCGGGCCGTAACCTGAAGCTGCTGAACCAGCGCCTGGACAGCCTGGCCGAGCGCCTGCCACGGGCCATGCGTGAGGTGCTCAAGGACCGCCGCCAGCGGTTCCAGGCCCAGTTGCAGACACTGCAAGTGGTCAGTCCGCTGGCCACCTTGGCCCGCGGCTACAGCATTTTGCTGGATGAACAAGGCCAGGCCATTCGCAGCGCCGAACAGACCCGCAATGGCCAACGCCTGACTGCCCGCCTGAACGAAGGCGAGCTGCTGGTGCGGGTCGAAGACAACCACCTGACCCCGGTCACCCTTTCACTACTGGACTGACACATGCCCCGCCTGCTCGCGCCCCTGCTCGCCCTTTTTCTGTTGCTGCTGGCCGGCGGTGCCCAGGCCAGCTACATCACCCGCGCGTTGAACAAGCCAGTGCCGGGCGGCGTGGCGGTGATCGACCTCGGCCCCGCCGCCAGCGCGCCAAGCGCCCGCTTTGACGGCAAACCGGTGCTGGTGGTGAAGGAACAGGACAACTGGCTGGCCATCGTTGGCATCCCGCTGACCCAGAAACCCGGCACCGCCGTGCTGAGCCAAGGCGGGCGTACCCTGCCCTTTTCGGTCGGCAGCAAGAAATACCCTGAACAGCGCATCACCTTGAAGAACACCCGCCAGGTCAACCCTAACCCGGCCGACCTCAAGCGCATCGACCGTGAGCTGGCCGAGCAGATCAAGGCCTACCGCAGCTTCAGCCCGAACCTGCCGAGCAACCTGATCCTCGACAAGCCGGTCAGTGGCCCGCTGTCGAGCAAGTTCGGCGTGCGCCGCTTCTTCAATGGCGAAGAGCGCAACCCGCATGCCGGGCTGGACTTCGCCGTGCCGGCGGGTACGCCGATCAAGACCCCGGCCAATGGCAAGGTGATTCTGGTGGGTGACTACTTTTTCAATGGCCGCACGGTGTTTGTCGACCATGGCCAGGGCTTCATCAGCATGTTCTGCCACATGTCGAAAATCGATGTGCAGGTCGGCCAGCAACTGCGCCGTGGCGAGGTGGTCGGGCGGGTGGGCTCGACCGGGCGGGCTACCGGACCGCACATGCACTGGAATGTCAGCCTGAACGATGCACGGGTGGATCCAGCGATTTTCATTGGCGCATTCCAGCCCTGAAATTGCGCCGCCTGCTTCGCGGGCGCGCCCGCTCCCACAGGTACGGCGAAGCCTTCAGACACAGCACAATACTTGTGGGAGCGGGCATGCCCGCGAAGCGGCCAGCACAGTCGAAAGCAGTTCAACCGCGTTGCGTCATTGAAAAATACTGCGCAAACATCAATAAGCGCCCAGCAGATCCAAGCCATAAAATCTCGCCTAATCACTTTTTTTAAGCATTTCTCTCAATTTTTCCCGAACGCTTGCCATCCCCCACCCCACTGGTTAAGTTTGAAGGCATGAAAACCTTCAGCACCCTCATCCTGCTCCGACAACATCGCAGCCTCTGCCTGGTCAGCGCCCGACTACCAGGCTGATTCGCGTCGCCTCGCCTCTTCATCTCGTTATTGCTCGGCAGGCCCGATCTCGGCCGCACACAAAAGGATTGCTTCCATGTCCATGCTCAAAGACCCTTCGAAGAAGTACCGCGCCTTCCCGACCATCGACCTGCCCGATCGTACCTGGCCGTCGAAGACCATCACCGCTGCCCCTATCTGGTGCAGTTCCGACCTGCGTGATGGCAACCAGTCGCTGATCGAGCCGATGGACTCGGAGAAGAAACTGCGCTTCTGGAAGACCTTGGTGCAGGTTGGCGTGAAGGAAATCGAAGCGTCGTTCCCGTCCGCCTCGCAAACCGACTTCGACTTCGTGCGTACCTTGATCCAGGACGGCCACATCCCGGACGACACCACCATCCAGGTGCTCACCCAGGCGCGTGAAGACCTGATCGCGCGTACTTTCGAGTCGCTGCGCGGGGCGAAAAAGGCCATCGTCCACCTGTACAACGCCACCAGCCCGTCGTTCCGCCGCATTGTCTTCAACCAAGACAAGCAAGGCGTGAAGGACATCGCGGTGAACGCGGCCAAGCTGTTCGTCAAGTACGCTGCCCAGCAGCCGGAAACCCACTGGACCTTCCAGTACTCGCCAGAAACCTTCAGCGCTACCGAAATGGAATTCGCCAAGGAAGTCTGCGACGCGGTCATCGAGGTGTGGAACCCGACGCCCGAGCACAAGATCATCCTCAACCTGCCGGCCACGGTCGAAGTGTCGACGCCGAACATCTATGCCGACCAGATCGAGTGGTTCTGCCGCAATGTCAGCCGCCGCGACAGCGTGATCATCAGCCTGCACTGCCACAACGACCGTGGCACCGGCATCGCTGCCACCGAACTGGGCCTCATGGCCGGTGCCGACCGCGCTGAAGGCTGCCTGTTCGGCAACGGCGAGCGTACCGGTAACGTCGACCTGGTGACCCTGGCACTGAACCTCTACACCCAGGGCATCGACCCGCTGCTGGACTTCTCCGACATCGACGGGGTACGCAAGGTGGTCGAAGAGTGCAACCAGCTGCCGGTGCACCCGCGTCACCCGTACGTGGGCGACCTGGTTCACACTGCGTTCTCCGGCTCGCACCAGGACGCCATTCGCAAGGGCTTCGCCAAACAGCAAGAAGGCGAGCTGTGGGAAGTGCCGTACCTGCCGATCGACCCGGCCGACATCGGCCGCAGCTACGAGGCAGTGATCCGCGTCAACAGCCAGTCGGGCAAAGGCGGCATCACCTACCTGCTCGAGCAGGAATACGGCATCAGCCTGCCACGCCGCATGCAGATCGAATTCAGCCAGGTGGTACAGGGTGAAACCGACCGTCTGGGCCTGGAAATGACTGCCCAGCAAATCTACAGCCTGCTGCACAAGGAATACCTCCAGGCGAACGCGCCGTACGCGCTGGTGAGCCACCGCCTGCAGGAAGAAAACGGCCACAGTGCCGTGGAAGTGGAAGTTGCCGGTGAAGGTGAAACCACCCTGCACTGGCGCGGCAAGGGCAACGGCGCCCTGGAAGCCCTGGTAGCCGGCCTGCCGGTTGCGGTGGAGATCATGGACTACAACGAGCATGCGATTGGCGCTGGCACCAACGCCAAGGCAGCAGCCTACATCGAGCTGCGCGTGGCCGGCGGTCGCCCTGTCCATGGTGTGGGTATCGATGAAAACATCACCACGGCCAGCTTCAAGGCCCTGTTCAGTGCCCTGAACCGTTCGCTGAGCCAGCAGGAAGCCCAAGCTGCCTGATAGTTCTACCCAACAAAAAAACCGCATCCTGGGATGCGGTTTTTTTTCGCCCGAGTCTCTCGGGAAGGCTTCATGCACCGGCTACCCGCAGGCGCGGCCCATAAAAAAAGGGCGCCGACCAAGCGCCCCATAAGCCGTAAAGCACACAACAAATTCAGTTGGCGTCCAGCAGCGCCATCGCCTCGGCACTGCACGCTTCGATCCGCGCCCAGTCGCCGTTCTTGATCCAGCTGCTGTCGAGCATCCAGGTGCCGCCCACGCACATTACATTAGGCAACGCCATGTAGTTACGTACATTGGCCGGGTTCACGCCGCCAGTCGGGCAAAAGCGTATATCGCCGAACGGGCCGCCAAAGGCCTTGATCGCGGCCACGCCGCCGCTGATTTCTGCCGGGAACAGCTTGAAGCGGCGATAGCCCAGCGCGTAACCCATCATGATTTCGGACGGTGTGCTGATGCCCGGCAGCAGAGGGATCTCACTCTCCACACCGGCTTCGAGAATGTCCTGGGTAATACCCGGGGTAACGACGAATTGCGCACCCGCAGCTTCAACGGCAGCGAACATGCCGCGATCAAGCACGGTACCGGCGCCGACGCATAGCTCCGGGCGCTGTTCGCGCAGCACCTGGATGGCCTTCAGGCCATGCTGTGAGCGCAACGTAACTTCCAGAGTGCGGATGCCGCCCGCGGCCAAGGCATCGGCCAGCGGTAGGATGTCTTCCTCACGGGCGATGGTGATCACCGGCAGGATGCGCGCCTTCTCGCAAATGGCGTCGATCCGCGCGGCTTTGTCGGCCATCGAGAGCTTGGACTGTGGGCGTTCGAGGGTGGTCATGACTGTGGATCCTTGGCTCATGGGCACCAGTAGATGTCCAGGGGGGCGTGAAGAAAAGCGCGAATCGGCATTTCGTTAAGGTCGTTGCCAGCCAGCGCGGCGCGCAGGGTAGCGAGTTTGCCCTGGCCTTGCACGGACAGCGCGGTAAAGGCAGCACTGGCTAGCAGCGAACGGGTCAGCGACAGGCGCTGGTGCGGCACGCTCGGCGCCAGCAACGGCAGGCAGCGGCGCGGGCTGGCCAGGTCCAGGCCAGCGCCCAGGTTGGGGCTGCCGGGGAACAGCGAGGCGGTATGGCCATCGTCACCCATGCCCAGCACCAGCACGTCGATCGGCGGCAGGCCGGCCAAGGCCTGGTCGGCCTTGAGTGCAGCGGCATCCAGGTTATCTGCCTGCTGGTACAGGCCAACGAAGCGGGCCTTGGCCGCCGCGCCCTTAAGCAGGTGGCGGGCCAGCAGGCCGGCATTGCTGTCGGCGTGTTCCACCGGCACCCAGCGCTCATCGGCCAGGCTGACAGTGACGTTGGCCCAGTCCAGGTTTTCGCTGGCCAGTTTTTCCAGAAACGGTACCGGGCTGCGGCCACCGGAAAGCACCACGCAGGCCTGGCCCTTGGCCGCGATGGCCGCACGCAGGCGCTCGGCCACGTCGTGTGCCAATGTGGCAGCCAGTGACTTGGCATCTGCCAGGCTATGCGCCTTCACAGTTGCCGGCAGTTTCAGTTCAGATATCCCCATACCACGCCCTCCCATCGCGCGTTATCAGTGCAATCGAGCTCATCGGCCCCCAGGAGCCGGCCGCGTAAGGCTTGGGCGCATCACCTGCGTTGCGCCAACCGGCAATCAACTGGTCGCACCACTTCCAGGCATACTCGATTTCGTCCTTGCGCACGAACAGGTTCTGGTTGCCGCGCATCACTTCGAGCAACAAGCGCTCATAGGCATCAGGAATCCGCGCACTGCGCCAGGTGTCGGAAAAATTCAGCTGTAACGGGCCGCTGCGCAGTTGCATGCCCTTGTCCAGACCTTGCTCCTTGGTCATCACCCGCAAAGAAATGCCTTCGTCCGGTTGCAGGCGGATGATCAGCTTGTTACCGATCTGCAAACGCTGTTCCGGGGCGAAGATGTAATGCGGGGTTTCCTTGAAGTGGATGACGATCTGCGACAGCTTTTGCGGCATGCGCTTACCGGTCCGCAGGTAGAACGGTACGCCTGACCAGCGCCAGTTGCGAATGTCGGCGCGCAAGGCGACGAAAGTTTCGGTGTCGCTCTGGGCGTTTGCGTTGTCTTCTTCCAGGTAACCCGGCACCGGCTTGCCGTCGCTGTAGCCGGCAATGTACTGGCCACGCACCACACGAGTGCTCAGGCCGTCGCCGGTGATCGGTGCCAGTGCCTTGAGCACCTTGACCTTCTCGTCGCGGATGGCATCGGCAGACAACTCGCTGGGCGGGTCCATGGCAATCAGGCACAGCAGCTGCAACAGGTGGTTCTGGATCATGTCGCGCAATTGGCCAGCCTTGTCGAAGTAGCCCCAACGGCCTTCGATACCGACCTTTTCGGCGACGGTGATCTCCACATGGGAGATGGAATTCTGGTTCCACTGGGTTTCGAACAGGCTGTTGGCGAAGCGCAGGGCAATCAGGTTCTGCACCGTTTCCTTGCCCAGATAGTGGTCGATGCGGTAGACGCGGCTTTCAGGGAAGAAGCGCGCCACAGCATCGTTGACCCGTCGCGACGACTCAAGGTCATGACCGATGGGCTTTTCCAGCACCACCCGGGTGCGCGCGGCCAGCCCGGCCTTTTCGAGGTTTTCACAGATGGCCCCGTACACCGCAGCCGCTGTGGCGAAATAGGCGATCAGCGGCAGTTCGTCTGGCAGCTGCTCGGCCAAGGCCTGGTATCCCTCGGGCTGCAGGAAGTCCAGGTGCTGGTAGCTCAGCCTGGCGAGGAATCGGCCCAGGGCGGCGGGCTCGATATCGGCTTCGGGCACATGTCGGCGCAAGTGGGCTTCAATGTGGTCCAGATGCGCCTGCGCGCTGCCAGCTTCGCGGGCCAACGCCAGCAGGCGGGTGTCCGGGTGCAACAGATTGGCCCGGTCAAGCTGGTAAAGCGCAGGAAACAACTTGCGCAATGCCAGGTCGCCGAGGGCGCCAAACAGGGCAAAGGTGCAAGGTTCGACACTGATCGCAGCCATGATGTTGGTTCTTTCCTAAAGTTGGTCTAGGAATACCGCTTTCACATACGGTTTTCAAGGGATAATGTAGTAAAAACCACAACATTACACACAAGTGTTACAGACAAGTGGTACGTCAACCGCACCGACAGTACGATAGACCACCGTGCAAAAAGCCTGCTGCTCCCACAGCCGGCTGTCTTCCCGACCCAAGGACACACCCATGGACCGCGTGCGAAACCTCCTGGAACAGATCCAGGGACGCCTCGACGAGCTGAACAAGGCCGAACGCAAAGTCGCCGAAGTCATTCTGCTCAACCCGCAACAAGCCACCCGTTTCAGCATCGCCGCCCTGGCCCAGGCGGCCAAGGTCAGCGAGCCGACCGTCAACCGTTTCTGCCGCTCGTTCGGCGTCAGCGGCTACCCGGAACTCAAGCTGCAACTGGCGCAGAGCCTGGCCAGTGGCGCCGCCTATGTCAGCCGTGCGGTCGAGGCCGACGACGACCCGGCGGCCTACACCCAGAAGATCTTCGCCAGCGCCATCGCCTCGCTCGACGGGGCCTGCCAGCAACTCGACCCGGCGCAGGTCAGCCGTGCCGTGGACATGATGATCCAGGCCCGGCAGATCCACTTCTTCGGCCTCGGCGCCTCAGCCCCGGTGGCCCTCGACGCGCAGCACAAGTTCTTCCGCTTCAACCTGGCGGTATCGGCCCATGCCGACGTGCTGATGCAACGCATGCTGGCCTCGGTGGCCCACACCGGTGACCTGTTCGTGATCATTTCCTACACCGGGCGCACACGCGAACTGGTCGAGGTGGCGCGCCTGGCCCGCGAAAACGGTGCCTCGGTGCTGGGCCTGACCGCCGCCGGGTCCCCGCTGGCCAACGCCTGCAGCCTGAGCCTGCACATTCCCCTGCCGGAAGACACCGACATCTACATGCCAATGACCTCCCGGATCATCCAGTTGACCGTGCTTGATGTACTGGCCACCGGCATGACCCTGCGCCGGGGCGTGGACTTCCAGCCGCACCTGCGCAAGATCAAGGAAAGCCTCAACGCCAGCCGCTACCCGATCGAGGACGACGAACTCAACTGAGCCGGTGCGCCTGCAAGCGCAGGTGTGCACGCTGCCCCGGTGCCAGGCTCAGCCCCTCGCCACTGCCGCTGGCAGCCTCGACGCAGACAAAGCGTTGCGATTCACGCCCGGTCACGCCCATCAACGGGCGGTTGCCGGGGTGCCAGACCACCGTGTCGTCGCTGTCACCGGTATCGATGCACAGCTCGCGCTGCCAGGCCGGGTCCTGCAGCTGCACCCGGGGCGTACCCGGGTAGACCTTCTGGCAGCCACCCTTGAGCTTCAGCGCACCGTCTTCACGGCAGGCCTGGCGGCTGATGCGGTCGTAACCTTCGATATCCTCAAGCCCGGATAGCGCTATCTCGGACACGTCACTGATACGCCAGTAGGCCAGCAGCGCATGGCTCAGCTGGCAGGGTTCGCTGTCCTGGTGCTCGGTGCTCAGGCTCAGCTCCATGCGACTGCCCAGCCGGGCATGCAGGTCGACTTGCCAGTCGCACAGGTCCAGCCGCCACTTCAGGGTCACCCCCTCTTCGTCCTCGCGGCTGTCCACCAGCTTCCAGTCCAGTAGCCGCGCCCAGCCATGAGCCGGCCAAAGGTCTTCGCTAGGATGGCGGCCATACCACGGCCAGCACACCGGCACACCCCCACGGATCGCGCCCACTTGTGGCCACTGCTCGGCACACCACAGCCAGGGCCGCTCCCCGGCCGGTTGAAAGTGCAGCAACTGCGCGCCCTGGCGGCTGAATACCGCCTGGCAACGAGGGTGATCGATGATCAGCACATCGCGCTGCTGGTAACGCTCCCACTCGAATGTCGGCCGCGGCCGCTGCGAGGAAAAGAAGCGATGGAGCGGATGTTCGGGCATGGTTCAGAGCTCTTGTTGTTTGAGATAGCGCTGTCTCGGCCTATCCCCGACAACCACTGCAGGCCAGTGGGTGCCGGGAACCGAAAATGGATTGGCGTAAATTTACAACAAATGCCCTCAGAATGACGACTGAATCTTCAACCCCGCGACCAGCGCGTTGTCCACCTGGTCCACGCCCCCAGGGCTCTTGATGTACTGCAGGTTGGGCCGTACGGTCAGCCAGTTGGTGACATGAAACCCGTAGTAGAGCTCGGCGTTGTACTCGGTGCGCTGCAGTGGCACGAAGCCTGGGTTGTCATAGTCATCGATGCCGCTCTGGGCATTGAGCAGCTCGGCACGTTTCTTCACGTCGTCATTCACATGAATACGCGCCACGCCGAAGCCAATGTCGTCCTTGGGCCGGGCGTCGAAGGCCCCTTTGTAGACCAACCCCACCTGCTGGTAGTTGTCGACCACGTTGGTGGCCTTGTCGTGCACGGTGAAGTTGGCGAACAGGCTGAGGCCCCGGTTGACGTCGCCGCCGTGGGCAGTGACCTGCTGCTGCGCCACCACCCACCAGCCGTGCTTGCTGGAGTGCGACTTGAAGGCTTCGCCGGTCAGCGCCTGAGGGTTGCCGTTGACGTCGTCGAACACATCATCGGCCTTGGCCGTGCTGTAGTAGTAGCCCAAGCGGTACTCGCCCGGCAGGCCGTTGACCTTGGGTGACCACACCGCTTCTACCGGCAGGATGGCGCCCTTGGTGCCACTGCCGCTGAGCTTGAAGCCGTTGCCGGTTTCCAGGTTGGACGGGTTCTGCTCGAAGGCGCCAACCTGGACGAAGAATTCCGGGGTAATGTTGTACTTCACCCGCAGCGCCCACTGGCTGACGGGCCAGTTGTACCAGATACCGCCCACCCAGTTGCCCACCTGCGAGCCGCAGAAGGCCAGGTTCTGGAAGTCGCAAGGGAAGCTATTGAAGTCTTCGCCTTCGCCAAAACGGCCGAATTTCACGTCCAGCGCGCCGTCGAAGTACTTCTGCTTGATCCACATCTGGGTCAGGCGCCAGGTCTGGCCGCGGCCCCACACTTCCTGAACCGAGCTGAACTGCCCGGCACGCGGGTCACTGATACGGTCATTGGACAGGTTGCGCCCACTGCGCTCGGTGATTGCCAGCTTGAACTCGGCATCGTGCCAGCCAAAGATCTTCTGCAGGTCCAGGTGGGCGCCAAGCGCGAACTGGTCACTGTAGCGGGCAGTCTTGTCGTCGTTGTAGCCGCCGTGCAGGTTGCCGGCCACCTCACCGACGTAGTCAAGGGTGAAGTCGTAGCCCTTGTCCAGCAGCTCGGTGCGGGTGCCGCCCCAATCGCCGGTCATCCATTTCGACTCGCTGGAGAATGCCTCGGCAGCCTGCGCGCCGCTGCTGCCAACGATGGCAAGCAAGGCCAGCGAACCCAATGTCCTGATGCGTTTGCGTTGTTCCATCCCTTTGCGTCCTCTTTTTTCTTATTTGATGGTGTAGACGAGTTAGCGGCCTTTGAAATGAGCCACGTTGTCCTTTGCGGTTGCGGCAGTGCTGGCCAGGTGCAGCCGCTCGCCGCTGTTTGCGTCGAACAGCAGCACCCGAGCCGGGTCCAGTTGCAGGTTGAGGCTGTCACCGACTTGGCAGGCAACATCCGGCGCCAAGCGGCAGCACACCTTGGTCTGGTTGAGGGTGACGAATACCAGCAGGTCCGGCCCGGTGGGCTCGGTGACCTGGACTTCGGCGCGAATGCCCGGCAAGCCGTTGCCCTCGGGGGCGCCCAGGGCAATCTGCTCAGGGCGGATGCCAAGCGTGATCTCGCGGCCATCCAGCTCATCGCTGGCCAGCCCCAAGGGCAGCTCGCAGCGCGCCTGCCCACTGTCGAGCAGTGCCAGCAAGCGGCCATCCTGTTGCTTGAGGCGTACCGGAATGAAGTTCATCGGCGGCGAACCAATGAAGCTGGCGACAAACTGGTTGGCCGGGTCGTTGTAGATCTGCTGCGGGGTACCAAACTGCTGAATGATGCCGTCTTTCATGACAGCCACCTTGTCACCCAGGGTCATCGCCTCGATCTGGTCGTGGGTGACGTACACGGTGGTAGTCTTCAGGCGCTGGTGCATCAGTTTCATTTCGGTGCGCATCTCGACCCGCAGCTTGGCGTCGAGGTTGGACAACGGCTCGTCGAACAGGTAGATCTTCGGCCGCCGCGCCAGTGCCCGGCCCATGGCCACGCGCTGTTGCTGGCCACCGGACAACTGCGCCGGCTTGCGCGCCAGCAGGTGCTCGATCTGCAGCAGCTTGGCCACCCGCGCCACCTCTTCGTCGATGGCGGCCTGGGGCAGCTTGCGGATCTTCAGGCCAAACTCGATGTTCTCGCGCACGCTCATGGTCGGGTACAGCGCGTAGGACTGGAACACCATGGCGATGTCACGGTCCTTGGGGCTCATGCCGCTGACATCCTGTTCGTCGATCAGGATGGCCCCGCCAGTAATCTGTTCCAGGCCGGCAATGCAGTTCATCAAGGTCGACTTGCCGCACCCCGATGGGCCGACCAGGATGAGGAACTCCCCGTCCCTGATCGACAGCTGGATGTCCTTGAGGGTGTCTGGCAGGCCGCTGCCGTAGGTCTTGTTCACATTGCGCAGTTCGAGCGTTGCCATGACTTACCCCTTGACCGCGCCGGCCGTCAGCCCGCGCACAAAATATTTACCTGCCACCACGTAGACCAGCAGGGTTGGCAGGCCGGCGATCATCGCCGCCGCCATGTCGACGTTGTATTCCTTGGCCCCGGTGCTGGTGTTGACCAGGTTGTTCAGGGCCACGGTGATCGGTTGTGAGTCGCCGCTGGAGAACACCACGCCGAACAGGAAGTCGTTCCAGATCTGGGTGAACTGCCAGATCAGGCAGACCATGATGATGGGTGTGGACATCGGCAGGATGATGCAGCGGAAGATGGTGAAGAACCCGGCACCATCCAGGCGTGCAGCCTTGACCAGCGCATCCGGGATGCTCACGTAGAAGTTGCGGAAAAACAGCGTGGTGAAGGCCAGCCCATAGACTACGTGCACCAGCACCAGGCCGCTGGTGGTACTGGCCAGGCCGAGTTTGCCCAGGGTGAACGAGGCCGGCAGCAGTACGGTCTGGAACGGCAGGAAACAACCGAACAGCAGCAAGCCGAAGAACAGCTGTGAGCCACGGAAGCGCCACATCGAAAGCACATAGCCGTTCAGCGCGCCGATGGCGGTGGAGATCAGCACCGCTGGCACGGTGATCATGATCGAGTTCCAGAAGTAGCCGCTGACCGTGCTCCAGGCCTTGACCCAGCCAATGCCGGTGATCACTGCGGGCCAGCTCAGCAGGTTACCGCTGCTGATGTCTTCCGGGGTCTTGAAGCTGGTCAGCAGCATCACGACCAACGGCACCAGGTACACCAGTACAGCAATCAGCAATATGGCATGGATGGCGATACGGCTGGGGCTGAGAGCCGGTTTGTCGACAGGGCTATGCATGGCGTTTGCTCCGCAGCTCCGAGTACAGGTAAGGCACGAGGATCGCCAGGATCGCCCCGAGCATGAGGATGGCACTGGCCGAACCCATGCCCATCTGGCCGCGGCTGAAGGTGAACGAGTACATGAACATGGCCGGCAGGTCAGACGAGTAGCCCGGGCCGCCAGCGGTCATCGCCGCGACCAGGTCGAAGCTCTTGATGGCGATGTGCGAAAGGATCATCAGCGCGCTGAAGAACACCGGGCGCAGGCTGGGCAGCACTACGGTCCAGTAGATGCGCGGCAGGCTGGCACCGTCGATCTGTGCGGCGCGGATGATCGACTGGTCAACGCCGCGCAGGCCGGCGAGGAACATCGCCATGATAAAGCCCGAGGCTTGCCACACGGCGGCGATCACCAGGCAGTACACGACCCGGTCAGGGTCGATCAGCCAGTCCAGGCGAAAACCCTCCCAGCCCCAGTCGCGCAGCAGCTTGTCCAGGCCCATGCCGGGGTTGAGCAGCCACTTCCAGGCCGTGCCGGTGACGATCATCGACAGTGCCATGGGGTACAGGTAGATGGTGCGGATGAAGCCCTCGCGACGGATGCGCTGGTCGAGCAACACCGCCAGCAGCACGCCGATGGCCAGGCTGATGGCGATGAACAGGCCGCCGAACACCATCAGGTTCTTGCTGGCGACCCACCAGCGATCGTTATCGAACAACCGGGCGTATTGCGCCAGGCCGGCCCATTTGTAGGTGGGCAGGAAGGTCGAGGTGGTGAAGGACAGCACAAAGGTCCAGAGGATGTAGCCGTAGAAACCCACCAGCACGATGAACATGCTCGGGGCCAGCACCAGCTTGGGTAGCCAGCGCTGTAGCGCGTCCAGGGGTGAGGCCCGCAGTTGGGCGGTGGTCGTAGTCATGTCTTGGATCCCGAGGTAGTGGCGGTGCTACGCACCGCTTCGCGGGCAAGCCCGCTCCCACAGGTCCGGCGCCATGACCAGGAACTGTGGTGAGCAGGGCCCATGTGGGAGCGGGCTTGCCCGCGAACAGCCGTTACTGGGCAGCCTTGATCGCCGCCGCCAGCTTTTTCGCAGCATCGGCCGGGTCGGCCTTGGGGTCGTTGATGTAGTTGGTTACCACATCGAAGAACGCACCTTGCACAGCCAGGGTGGTGGCCATGTTGTGCGCCATGCTCGGCTGCAGGCCGCCGGTCTTGGCATCGGCAAGGAAGTCCTTGGCGGAGGTTTGCGCGCAGGCATCGAAACCGTGCTTGCCCATGTCGGCGAGCATGTCGTTACGCACCGGGATCGACCCTTTGTTGATGCTGAAGACCTTCTGGAAGTCCTCCCCCAGCACTTTGCGCGCGATGTCCTGCTGCCCGGCAGAGGTGCCGGCGTTGTTCTGCTTGAACACCACCAGGGAGTCGATGTTGTACAGGAAGGCCTTGTCGGTACCGGGGAACGGTACGCATTGGTAGTCCTTGCCGGCGGTTTTCTTCGCCAGGGTCCATTCGCTCTTGGCCCAGTCACCCATGATCTGCATGCCGGCCTTGCCGTTGATGACCTTGGCCGCTTCCAGGTTCCAGTCCTGGCCCTTGCCGTCCGGGTCCATGTAGGTGGCGACCTTCTTCAGCTCGGTCAGCGCCTTGACCATCTGCGGACCGGTCAGCGTTGCGCTGTCGAGGTCGACCATGGCCTTCTTGTAGCCGTCGGCGCCCATCACCGCCAGCACCACGCTTTCAAACACGGTGCTGTCCTGCCACGGCTGGCCACCATGAGCCAGCGGGATGAAGCCAGCCGCCTTGAGCTTGTCTGCGGCGGCGTAGAATTCGTCGAGGGTGGTGGGCGCCTTGTCGATGCCGGCTTTCTTGAACACCTCGGGGTTGATCCACAGCCAGTTGATGCGGTGGATGTTCACCGGTACGGCAACATAGTCACCGTCGTACTTCACGGTGTCGGCTACTTTCTTGTCGAGCAGCGAGTCCCACTTTTCGTCCTTGGCCACATCCTTGAGCACATCGGCGTCGAGCAAACCGGTGGCTGCCCAGTCCTGGATGTCGGGGCCTTTGATCTGCGCGACACCGGGCGGGTTGCCTGCGACAGCGCGGCTCTTCAGCACGGTCATGGCCGTGGCACCACCACCACCGGCAACGGCGCCGTCCTTCCAGGTGAAGCCGTCTTTCTCGACCTGCGCCTTGAGCACATCGACCGCTGCCTTTTCACCACCAGAGGTCCACCAGTGCACGACCTCGACACTGCCTTTGGACTCGGCGGCTGAAGCCCCCAAAGGCAGTAAAGAGGCCAGAGAGATTGCGGCAGCGAGACGGAGCGTGGAATTCATCGGAGCACCTTTCTTGTTGTTATGCCGTGCAAGTCGAACGCTTGCGTAGCATGGAGTCTAAACAGCGTGCCCGCCCCGTCAGGTAACGAAGCGATGCGTGAATGTCATCATCTGGTTACATAGCTGGAGCTGGCCAGATTACTGGCCAGGCTGGGTGCCAGCGGCAAGCCTGGCAGCAGCAGTGCCTGGTAGGCGTGGTAGAGGTCGGGCTTGCCCGGCCAGATGCTTCCCGCCGGCCGGTTGCGGGCATCGAGTTCGTGGTGCCAGCTGCCCACGACAGGGTCGATGAAATGGTTGGCGATAAAGCCCCAGCAGTTGCGGTACCACTGCTCGTACTGTGCTTCGCCGGTGCGCTGCAACAAGGCTGCTGCTGCGGCGCAAGCTTCGGCGTGCACCCAGTGCAGGCGTGCATGCACCACCGGGCGATTGGCCCAGTCCAGGGTGTAGACGAAACCTGCAGCGCCATCGACATTCCAGGCCTGCTGACAGGCGGCATCGAACAATCTGCAGGCACTGTCTGGAAGCCACTGCGGGGCGAGCAGCCCGGCCCGTTGCAGGCTGGCCTCCAGGTGCAACAGTAGCCGCGCCCATTCCATGGCATGCCCGGGCGTAGTGCCATAGGGCCGGAAGTGGTCGGCGGGGTGCTCGCGGTTGTAATCCGGCAGCGGCTGCCAATGGGCGTCGAAATGTTCGATGACCCGATAACCGCTGGCGGCCGCATGGGTATGGATAATGCGCTCAGCAATGCGCAAGGCGCGTTGCAGCCAAAGGCTGTTGCCGGTGACATCCGCCAGGGCCAGAAATGCCTCGGTCGCGTGCATGTTGCTGTTGGCGCCACGGTACGGTTCAGGCAGCTGCCATGCGCGCGAGAAGGTCTCTCGAAGGGCACCCTTGGCTTCGCTCCAGAAGTGCGTTTCGATCACCTCGGCTGCATCGGCCAGCAACAGGTTGGCATCGGCTACACCGGCCACCACTGCAGAGCTGGCGGCGAGGGCGACGAAGGCATGCAGGTAGGCGGCCTTGCCACTGTCTTCCTGGCCGCCGGGGCGGGCGAACCAGCCACCGTAGCTGGCGTCCTGCATGGCCCCACGCAGGGCGGCCACACCGTGTTCGGCGTAGGCCAGGCTGCCGGGAATGCCCTGCAGATGGGCCAGGGCGAAGCAGTGGGTCATTCGCGCGGTATTCATGGTTTCGGCGCAGGCCCCGGGAGCGAGCTGGCCTTTGGCATCCAGGTTGCCAAACCCGTCAGGCAGTTTCGCAGCTTTGGCGAATGCCAGCAGGCGCTGTGCTTCGGCCAGGCGCCAGGCGTTATGGGCCGGGGCGTTGAGCCAGCTGGTGGGCGGCAGGTTGAGGGTGTTCATGGGCCAGCTTGATCCTTGCCAGGCTTTTGCGAATTCTAGCCAGCGGGCGTGCGCGGGATGTCACGAAGGAAAATGGAATTGTCACCGGGCGGTGACATTGGTGTGCCCAGTGCTACCAACGCAAGACTCAGTCCACGCCACGCGGCAAATACAGAGTCACCCGCAACCCGCCCTCACGCAGGTTCAGCAAGCTCACCTCGCCCCCATGGCTGTGGGCGATGTTCCGTGCAATTCCCAACCCCAGCCCATAGCCCTGCTGCTGCCCGGCCAGACGGAAATGCGGCTCGAACACCTGCTCCAACTGTTGCTGCGGCACCCCCGGCCCCTGGTCGTCCACTTGCAACACAAAGCCCTCTGTACCGTCGATGATGCGCAGCCGCGCCCGCTCGCCGTATTTGATGGCGTTATCGATCAGGTTGCCGATGCAACGACGCAGCGCCAGCGGCTTGCCGGGATATGGCGCCTGCGCACGGCCGTCGAGGGTGATGCGACCATCTCTGAGGTAAGGCTCGGCCAGAATTTCCAGCACCTGGTTGAGGTCGACCGACTCGATGTTCTCGTGAATGTCAGTGTCTTTCACGCACTGCAGCGCGCCTTTGACCAGCAGCTCCAGCTCGTCGAGGTCCTGGCTGAACTTGGCCTGCAATCGCTCGTCTTCCAGCAGCTCAACGCGCAGGCGCAGGCGGGTGATCGGCGTGCGCAGGTCATGGGAGATGGCGCTGAACAGCTGGCTGCGTTCGGTCAGGTAACGGCTGATACGCTCGCGCATGCTGTTGAATGCCCGGCTCACCTCGACCACTTCACTGCCGCCAGCTTCAGCCACCGGCGCCACATCGGCACCCAGCGACATCTCTCGGGCGGCCCGCGCCAGGCGCTTCAGGGGCCAGCTTTGCCAATGCACCAGCAAGCCGATGAACAGCAACAGCATGGCCGTGGTCAGCACGATGAAGCCGATCTGCTGGCGGGGCAGGCGTTCGGCTTCCAGCCCCGTGTACGGTTCGGGCAACAGCGAGGCGATGTACAACCATTCGCCCTCGCCCAAGCGGATCTGCGTGACCAGTACCGGGGGTTTCAGCGGTTCCAGGGTCAGCGAGTAATGCGCCCATGAGCGCGGCAGTTCGTCGAGCTTGAGGCCGCTGTTGAAGATGCGCAGGTCGTCAGGCCCGACAAACTCCACGGAAATTTCCATCTGCGAACCCAGACGCTCATGCAGCACCTGCTGGAACACATCGATCACCGCCTGCTTGCGAGGGGTGACGGGCAGGGCCTGCATGTCCAGCGGCGTGGCGTTGAGCGACACGAAGAAACGCGTGCCGCCCATGCTGCGCAATTGGTCGAGCACCAGCGGCCGGTAGGCCACCGGCAACGAGCGGAAGTAACTGACGCTGGCACTCATGGAATGGGCCAGGCTGCTGGCGCTGGCACGCAGCCCCTGAAGCTGGCTGGCGCGCAACTGGGAAACCCAGATAATGCTGGACAACCCTTGGGCCAGCAGAACAACCAGCAAGGTCAGCAGCAGCATGCGCCCCAGCAAGGAGCGCGGCAGCAGGCGCCAGCGCCGCTCAGGGCGCACAGCAGACATGCGCCGCCAGCAGGTAGCCACTGCCGCGCACGGTGCGGATCAGCCGGGGAGGTTTGTCGGTATCGCGCAGGCGCTGGCGCAGACGGCTCACAGCCATGTCGACGATGCGGTCCAGGGGCATCGGCTCGCGACCACGGGTGGCGTTGCCGATGGTGTCGCGGTCGAGGATTTGCTGCGGGTGATCGAGGAACAGTTTAAGCAGGGCAAAGTCGGCACCGGAGAGGATCACCTCCTCGCCATCACGGTGGAACAGGCGGTGGCTGACCGTGTCCAGGCGCCAGTCGTCGAAGGCCAGGACGGCGCTGCCCGGCGCCGCCTGGCCAAACTCGGCGCGGCGCAACAAAGCCTTGATTCGCGCCTGCAGTTCGCGCGGGCTGAACGGTTTGCCCAGGTAGTCGTCGGCGCCCAGTTCCAGGCCAATGACCCGGTCGGCTTCGTCGGAACTGGCGGTGAGCATGATGATCGGCACGCGGGCCTGGCGTGGGTGTTGGCGCACCCAGCGGCACAGGCTGAAGCCGTCTTCGTCCGGCAGCATGACATCGAGGATGACCAAGTCGCAGGGGGTGCTTTGCAGGGCGCGGCGAAAGCCTGCTCCGTCGGCTTCGGCATGCACCTGGAAGCCGGCGCGACTCAAGTAGGTTTGCAGCAGTTCGCGTATTTCCTGGTCGTCGTCGACCATCAGGATCGATTTGCCGGCAGTGCTCAAGGTGGTCCTTCCTCTTGTTGAATGCAGGTCTTTGTTGCCTGCTATCGGGGCCGCGATGGAGCGCACAGCGCCCCCATTTCACTTACTCGTGATCCAGCGCCTGTTGCAGGGCCACCCCAGCCCCTAGCAACCCGGAAAACTCCGCCGTGACCAGCCACACCGGCACCCCGGCAAAATAACCACTCATGCAGCCCTTGTCGGCAAAGCTCGCGGCAAACCCGCTGCGCAGGAACAGCTCGGCAAACCGCGGGATTACCCCGCCGACAATATAGACCCCGCCTCGCGCGCCCAGGGTCAGCACATTGTTACCGGCCACTCTCCCAAGGAACCGGCAGAACTGCTCGATCACCGCCAGCGCCCGTGGCTCGCCGCCCAGCGCGGCATCGGTAATCTGCGCCGGGGAAGTGTGCCGGGGTGTGTCGCCGTCCAGCGCGCAGAGTGCCTGGTACAACCGCACCAGGCCGCCGCCACTGAGCACGGTCTCGGCACTGACATGGCCAATTTGCCCGTGGATCTGCTGGTAGATCGCCGCTTCGCGGGCATTGCCCACCGGCAAGTCGACATGCCCGCCCTCCCCGGGCAAGGCCTGCCAGCGCTTGTCGCCCAGGCGCAGCAGCGAGCCCACACCCAGGCCGGTGCCCGGCCCGATCACCAGCGCCGGCCGCAACGGGTCGGCTTGCCCAGGGCACACCTCGCGGAATTCACCGTCACGCAGGCGGGTCATGCCCAGCGCCATGGCGGTGAAATCGTTGATCAGCAACAGCCGCTCGACCTGCAAGGTCTTGCAGAATGCGCTGCGGCTCAGGCGCCAGTGGTTGTTGGTGAAGCGGAATTCATCGCCATCGACCGGCCCGGCCACTGCCAGGCACACCGCCGCCAGGCCACCACGGGCGATGCCCTGGCCTTGCAGGTACGCCTCGATGGCCTGCTCCGGGCTGGTGTAGTCCGCGGTAGCGAAGACTTTTACCTCATGCAGCTGGTTGTCACGCCATAACGCAAAACGGGCATTGGTGCCGCCGATGTCGCCAACCAGCAGGTCCTTCATTTAAGGTTCTCCAAGGCCGAAGTAAAGGCACTGGCGCCCTGCTCTGCCGGGCTGAACGCCATGCGCATGAAGCCGAACAGCTCACGGCCGCAGCCCAGGTCATTGCCCAGGGGCGCGGGCGGCAGGTCGCGGCTGGCCAGTTCTTCGGCCGACACCATCACCCGCAGCGTGCCTTCGACACCATCGACCCGCACGATATCACCATCGCGTACCCGTGCCAGCGGGCCGCCGTCATACGCCTCCGGGCAAACGTGGATGGCGGCAGGGATCTTGCCCGAGGCGCCGGACATGCGCCCGTCGGTTACCAGCGCTACTTTGAAGCCACGGTCCTGCAGTACCCCCAGGAACGGCGTGAGCTTGTGCAGCTCAGGCATGCCGTTGCAGCGCGGCCCCTGGAAGCGCACCACGGCAACGAAGTCACACTCCAGCTCGCCGGCCTTGAACGCATCGGCCAGCGACTGCTGGTCGTGGAATACCCGCGCCGGGGCCTCGACCACCTGGTGCTCGGCGGCGACAGCCGACACCTTCATCACGCCACGGCCGAGGTTACCCTCCATCACCCGCAGGCCGCCTTCGGCCGAGAATGGCCGCGCCACCGGGCGCAGGATGCTTTCGTCCAGGCTGTGCTGCGGGCCTTCGCGCCACACCAGCTTGCCGTTGTCCAGGAAGGGCTCCTGGGTGTAGCGACGCAGGCCGTGGCCGGCCACGGTGTTGACGTCTTCGTGCAGCAGCCCGGCATCGAGCAGTTCACGGATCAGGAAGGCCATGCCGCCAGCGGCCTGGAAGTGGTTGATGTCAGCCTTGCCATTGGGGTAGACGTGCGACAGGGTCGGCACCACTTCGGACAGGTCGGCCATGTCCTGCCAGGTCAGCTGGATACCCGCCGCCTGGGCAATCGCCGGGATGTGCAGGGTATGGTTGGTCGAACCACCGGTGGCGTGCAGGGCAACGATGGAGTTGACCAGCGCTTTCTCGTCGACGATTTCGCCCAGCGGCATGAAGTTGCCGCTGGCTTTGGTCATGCGCGTGACCTGTTGCGCGGCCTCGGCGGTGAGCGCGTCGCGCAGCGGGGTGTATGGGTTGACGAACGAAGCGCCCGGCAAGTGCAAGCCCATGACTTCCATCACCAGCTGGTTGGTGTTGGCGGTGCCGTAGAAGGTGCAGGTGCCGGGGCTGTGGTAGGACTTCATCTCCGACTCCAGCAGCTCTTCGCGGCTGGCCTTGCCTTCGGCATAGCGCTGGCGCACGTCGGCCTTCTGCTTGTTGGAGATCCCCGAAACCATCGGCCCGCCCGGGACGAAGATGGTCGGCAGGTGGCCGAAGCGCAGCGCGCCCATCATCAGGCCCGGGACGATCTTGTCGCAGATGCCCAGCATCAGCGCGGCGTCGAACATGTTGTGCGACAGCGCAACCGCGGTGGACATGGCGATCACTTCGCGGCTGGCAATGGCCAGCTCCATGCCCGGCTCGCCCTGGGTCACGCCGTCGCACATGGCCGGCACGCCACCGGCGAACTGGCCGACCGAGCCGACCTCGCGCAGGGCCTGCTTGATCTGCTCGGGGAAGTGCAGGTACGGCTGGTGGGCCGACAGCATGTCGTTGTAGGCCGAGACGATGGCCACGTTGGCAGCGTTCATCAGGCGCAAGGTCTGCTTGTCGTCGCTGCCGCAACCGGCCACGCCATGGGCGAAGTTGGCGCACTGCAGGCTGGCACGCATGGGGCCGTCACTGGCCGCGCCGCGAATCAGCTGCAGGTAGCGTTCGCGGGTGGCACGGCTGCGTTCGACCAGCCGTTGGGTGACCTCAAGGATGCGCGGATGCATGTACTGGACTCCAGGCTAATTGTAAGGGCGGTTTACCGGGCATTTCCCCTCCAAACGATTGCGGCCTAGGCTCAAGGTAAGGAGCCCGCTGCATCGGCGGAGGCACATCGCCCAACCACTCGTTGTATGTTTAAACAAAATACTGCCACTAAAAAGGCTTGTTTTCTATCAGCCAGTGAATAATCTTGTAATTCCAACAACAAAACCGTTTCAGTGAAGCTCCTTTGTGCCACAGGTTTCACTCGGACTGCCAGAGGTACTGCCATGACCCTACGCATCGCCATAAATGGATTCGGCCGCATCGGGCGCAACGTCCTGCGCGCACTGTATACCCAAGGCTACCGCCAAGACCTGCAGGTCGTCGCCATCAACGACCTGGGCGACAGCGCCATGAATGCCCACCTGCTCAAGTACGACAGCGTACACGGCACCTTCGACGCCACGGTCGAGGCCGACCACGAAAGCCTGACGGTCAACGGTGACCGTATCGCGGTCAGCGCCATTCGCAACCCGGCCGAACTGCCGTGGAAGGCCGAATCGATCGACGTGGTGTTCGAATGCACCGGGCTGTTCACCGAGCGCGCCAAGGCCGCTGCCCACCTGGCTGCCGGAGCGGGCAAGGTGATTGTCTCGGCGCCGGGCAAAGGTGTTGATGCCACCGTGGTGTACGGGGTCAACCATGACATTCTGCGTGCCTCTCACCAGGTCATTTCCAACGCTTCCTGCACGACCAACTGCCTTGCACCGATCGCCCAGGTGCTGCACCGCGAGTTCGGTATCGAGCAGGGGTTGATGACCACCATCCATGCCTACACCAACGACCAGGTGCTGACCGACGTGTACCACAGTGACCCGTACCGGGCTCGCTCGGCGACCCAGTCGATGATCCCGAGCAAGACCGGCGCTGCCGAGGCTGTAGGCCTGGTGCTGCCGGAGCTGGCCGGCAAGCTGACGGGCATGGCGGTGCGGGTGCCGGTGATCAACGTGTCGCTGGTGGACCTCACCGTCAACCTCAAGCGCGAGGCCACGGCCGAGCAGGTGAACCAGTTGTTCCTCGAAGCGAGCAAGCATTCCAGGGTATTGGGCTACAACGCTTTGCCATTGGTTTCCTGCGACTTCAACCACAACCCGCTGTCGTCGATCTTCGATGCCAACCATACCCGGGCCAATGGGCGCATGCTCAAGGTGCTGGCCTGGTATGACAACGAGTGGGGGTTCAGCAACCGGATGCTGGATAACTGCCTGGCGTTGTGCAGGGCAGGTTGAGCATCACAAGGCATTTTCGGCACCTGTGAAATCGAGCGCCGCCCGGGCGGCGCTCGATTTCAAAATACACAGAAAATCCTCCGCCAAGCGCCTGCTGGCTCACAATCTTTACCTTTTCCTAACATTTCCACACTTGACCTTCGGCATAGATGATAAGCATTATCATTAACCTTTCGTCGGCCAGGTCCCCCCGTGAGTCAGTCCCGGTTCCACTCCGTCTTCCTTGTCCAGCGCCTTACCCTGTTGCGCACATTGCAGCGCATGGTCGGCAACCCCAGCACGGCCGAGGACCTGTTGCAGGAAACCTATCTGCGCGTGTCTCGCGCCCTGGGCGAGCGGCCTATCGAGCATATCGAGCCATTCGTGTTCCAGACCGCACGCAACCTGGCGCTCGACCACTTGCGCGCGCGCCGGGTGCAGGCGCGGATGCTGGTCGACGACGTGCCCGATGAGGTCCTGCACAGCGTCGCCGCACCCACCAGCAGCAGCGAGGATGCTGCCCATGCCGAACAGTTGCTCAAGCACCTCAGCGTCAGCCTCAACCAGTTGAGCGAGCGCCAGCAGCGCATCTTCATCCTCAGCCGCCTGCATGGTGCCACCTACCTGGAAATCGCCGAACAACTGAACGTTTCGCCAAGCACGGTGCAAAAGGAGTTGAAACTGATCATGGCCATCTGCATGGGGGTCGCCGACCGCCTCAAGTGAGCCGACCGCCGGCCGGGGCGGTAACGCAAAGCCCTTGCCACACCCCGCCTTAGCCTTGATCATTCGCAAAAAACCACTCAAGGATTCACCGTGACCGACAGCCCTGCTCCTCGCCCGTCACCTGCCGGGCCCAGTGCCCGTGCGCGTGCCATGGACGAGGCGCTGGACTGGCTGGTGCGCCTGCAATGCGCCGACGCCGAGGACACCCTGGCGTTCGAGGCATGGTTGAGCGCAGCACCGGAAAATGCCGAGGCCTATGTGGAGGCAGAAGCGCTGTGGAACGGTAGTTCGCTGCACCAGGTGGCCACACAGATGCACCGCCAGCAGCGCCGCTCGTGGCGCGGGCGCCTGCGCAGCCACTGGAAACCTTTGGCCACGGCGGCCGTGCTGCTGGTCGGGCTGTTTACCGTCGGCAACCTGCCTACACGCCTGCAGGCCGACCACCTGACCGTGGTCGGCGAACGCCAGCGCGTGCAGTTGGAAGACGGCGCAAAAGTGCTGCTCAACACCAATTCGGCGTTTGCCAGTGACCGCCGCGACGGCCGCCAGGTAGCCCGCCTGCTACAAGGCGAGGCGTACTTCCAGGTGCCCGAAGGCGCACTGTTGCCGCTGGAAGTCGAGGCCGGACCATTGCGCGCGCAAGTACGCGACACCGACTTTGCCGTGCGCTACCTCGACGGCGAGGCACAGCTGCGGGTGCAGCGCGGCGATGTCGACCTGCAGGGCGCGCGCGACCAGCGCATTCGCCTGAGTGCCGGCGACAGTATCAGCGTAGGCCCGCAGGGTTTTGGCCAGCGCCAGCGCCCCGACATGCACAAGGACCTGGCGTGGGTCGACGGCCGCCTGGTTTTCGAAAACTGCCCGTTGAGCCAGGTGCTGGCCGAGGTGCGGCGCTACTATCCAGGCTGGATCATCAACCGCAATGCGCAGCTGGAGGACGTTGCCGTCACCGGCAACTACCGCCTCGACCAGCCACTGGAAACCCTGCGCGCGCTGGCCCACATCACCTCGGCACAACTGCATGAGTACCCGGCACTGGTCATTCTGAACTGACCCGGAAATTATTTTTACGCGGTCGCGCTACCCCGCCCGTCTCGTTATAGCCAATGCAACTGATTCTTGTTTGAAAACGAGAACAGACATCACCTATAACAGTCCGCGCGTCTGGGAGCGCTTCCGATGTCCACAGGTCCTACCCGCTCGTCCACCCTTCCCCGCCGTACAGGGCAATTGTCGCTCCTGACCTTGGCCCTGCTTGCCAGCGGCGCGTGCAGCCTGCCAGCCCTGGCTGCCGAGCCGGCCCAAGCCAGCAGCCCGCGCATGGGCGATTACCGCTTCAACATCGGCCAGCAGCCGCTGGTTTCAGCGATCAACGCCTTTAGCCAGGTCACTGGCTGGCAGGTTGGCTTCAGTGCCGAGCTGGCCGACGGCGTGGCCTCGCCAGGGGTACAAGGTTCGCTGCCGCCAGATGCTGCGCTCAAGCGCCTGCTGCACGGTACCGGCTTGAGCTTTCGCAAAATCAGCAACGGGAATGTGGTGCTCGAGCGCCAGACCGGCAGCAACGTGATCGCCCTGCAACAGGTAACCGTCAGCGCCACCCGCAGCGCCCAGGACGTGAGCCAGGTGCCGAGCACCGTCAGCGTGCAGACCCGTGAGCAACTGGACCGGCAGAACGTCAACAACATCCAGGACCTGGTGCGCTACGAGCCGGGGGTATCGGTGGCCGGCACCGGCCAGCGCAGCGGCCTGAACGGTTACAACATCCGCGGTATCGACGGCGAGCGGATCCTCACTCAGGTCGATGGGGTATCCATTCCTGACAGCTTCTTCTACGGCCCTTACGCGCAAACCCAGCGCAACTATGTGGACCCGGAGATCGTCAAGCGTGTGGAGATCCTCCGCGGGCCGGCCTCGGTCCTGTACGGCAGCAACGCCATCGGCGGCGCGGTGAGCTACTTCACACTCGACCCGGACGACATCATCAAGCCAGGCAAGGACGTTGGCGCACGCCTCAAGACCGGTTACAGCTCGGCTGACGAAAGCTGGCTGACCTCGGCCACCGTCGCCGGCCGCCAAGGTGATTTCGACGGCCTGCTGCACCTGAGCCAGCGCAACGGCCACGAAACCGAGACCCATGGCAGCCAGGGTGGTAGCGGCCTGTCCCGTACCGAAGCCAACCCGATGGACGTGCGCACCACCAACGTGCTGGCCAAGCTGGGCTGGAACTACGCAGACGATGCGCGCTTGGGGTTCACCTACGAGCGCTACAAGGATGACCGCGACCAGAACATCCTCAGTGCGGTAGGCGGGCCGTACATTTCCGGCTTTGGAGGCATGGGCTACTACAAGGCGCGCAGTGGCAACGACACCATTACGCGTGAGCGCTTTGGCCTCAACCATGAATTCGGCCTGGATTCGCTGGTCGCCGACCACGTGAAGTGGAGCCTGAACTACCAGATCGCCAAGACCGACCAGCACACCGAGGAAGTCTACGCGCCCCCTGGCCGGCAGGTGCTGCGCACCCGCGACACCACCTACAAGGACCGCCAATGGGTATTCGATGCCCAGCTGGACAAGGCTTTCAGCATCGGCGCCACTGACCACCTGCTGACCTACGGCACCACCATCAAGCATGAGAAGATCACCGGTTCGCGCAGCGGCACCGGCACCTGCCTGGCCGTGGGCTCGGGTTGCTCCGCCGTCGGCGCAGAACGCGCAGCAGACGGCCAGGCCTTGGTCAGCGATTTCCCGGACCCGACCGTGAACACCTACAGCTTGTTCGTGCAGGATGAAATCCGCTGGAACAACTGGACCTTCATGCCCGGCGCCCGCTACGACTACACGCGCATGGAGCCGAAATTCACCGAAGAATTCCTGCGTGGCCTGGAATCCAGCGGCACCGCGCCCACCTCCCAGGACGACTCGGACAAGAAGTGGCACCGTGTCTCGCCCAAGTTCGGCCTGACCTATGCCTTCAACGACAACTACACCTGGTATGGCCAGTACGCCGAAGGCTTCCGCACCCCGACTGCAAAGTCCATGTACGGGAAATTCGTCAACCTCGAGGAAGGCTACCGCGTAGAAGGCAACCCAGGCCTGGAACCGGAAAAGAGCAAAAGCTACGAAACCGGCCTGCGCGGCAACTTCGACGCCGGCAACTTCGATGTGGCAGTGTTCTACAACAAGTACCGCGACTTCATCGACGAAGACGCCGTGCAAAGCGCCAACCTGGAACAGACCTTCCAGGCCAACAACATCAAGCACGCCACCATCAAGGGTGCCGAGGTCAAAGGCCGCCTGAACCTCGACCACTTCGGTGCACCTCAAGGCCTGTACACTCAAGGCTCGATTGCATACACCTATGGCCGCAACGATGACACCGGCGAGCCACTGAACACGGTAAACCCGCTGAAAGGCGTATTCGGCCTGGGTTACGAGCAGCAGAATTACGGCGGCCTGCTGAGCTGGACGCTGGTCAAGCGCAAGACCCGCGTTGACGACAGCACCTTCTACTCGCCAGACGGATCGACCACCAAGTTCCGCACCCCAGGCTATGGCGTGCTGGACCTGACCGGTTACTACAAGGTGACCGACGACGTGACGATCAACGCTGGCCTGTACAACCTCACCGACAAGAAATACTGGCAGTGGGACTCGGTACGCAGCTACGACGGCCAAGGTGAAGCCGCTGTGACCCAGCCGGCCAACATCGACCGCCTCAGCATGCCGGGGCGCAACTTCGGTATCAATGTGGTGTGGGACATCTGACCTCAGCTGCTACCAATAGATGTGTTCCCTAGTGCCGGCCCCTTCGCGGGTAAAGCCGCTCCCACAGGAACTGCGCAGGCCCCGAGCCAGTGATGCAGCCTGTGGGAGCGGGTTTACCCGCGAAGGGGCCGGCACTGGCAACGCAAATAACGGTTTTTTTACTGTCCCGCCCCCGCTGTTTCGTCTTGTCTCTAGACGCCCCTCTTTCCAAGGACTGCCCCCATGACCGAACGCCCAGCACTGCGCTCCCAGCGCCTGAACCAGATCACCCACGCCCCTCACGCCGAGCTGGATGCCCTGGTCAAGTCCCACGCACCGTTCGATAGCCGCGAAAGCTTCGCCCGCTTCGTCGTCGCCCAATACCTGTTCCAGTCAGAGCTGCAGGCGCTTTACAACGACCCGCAACTGATCGCCATCGTCCCCGACCTGGCCGAGCGCTGCAGGGCCGAACAGGCCCGCCTGGACCTCGCCGACCTGGACACCGAAGTCCCGGCCGCCGTGCCCGGCGCAGTGGCCAATCCGAGCCTGGGCGAGGCAATGGGCTGGATCTTCGTCTCCGAAGGCTCCAAACTGGGCGCTGCGTTTCTGATCAAGCGTGCCGTAGCGCTGGAACTGTCCGACAGCTTCGGTGCCCGTCACCTGGGCGAGCCGGCCGGTGGCCGTGCCGAAGGCTGGAAGCAGTTCACCCGTATCCTGGATGGGCTGGAGTTGTCGGCCGAAGAAGAAGCGGCCGCCGAGCGCGGCGCAGTGGCCGCCTTCGAACGCTTCACCGAGCTGCTCAAGCACGCCTATGCTGCGGATGCCGCGCTGGTTTGATACGCCATAGCCGGCCACCCCTCCGGTGGCCGCACCGTTTTATGCAGTGAGACCATGACCCGACCCTCCCGATCGAAACTCGCACGCCTGCTGTATGGAATACTGGCTTACGTGAGCCTGGGAGTGGGCCTGGTTGCAATCGTCATCCCTGGCCTGCCGACTACCGAGTTCATCCTGCTGGCCGCCTGGGCAGCCACGCGCAGTTCGCCCC
The DNA here is from genome assembly GCF_029871175.1 of Pseudomonas sp. BN607. Taxonomy (NCBI): domain Bacteria; kingdom Pseudomonadati; phylum Pseudomonadota; class Gammaproteobacteria; order Pseudomonadales; family Pseudomonadaceae; genus Pseudomonas; species Pseudomonas sp. BN607. Next base: position 143,791 of record NZ_SSOE01000015.1, on the reverse strand, counting down.
GCCTTTCCGCCTGGCTGGAAAACCACCGGCTGTTCGGGCCGATCCTGTACAACTGGCGCAATGGCAAGGTGATCCAGCGCCGGGCCAAGGTCAGCGCCACCATCAGCATGCTGGTGTGTGCGGGCCTGATGCTGACCTTTCTGGAGCACCGTTGGCCGGTGTTCCTGGCGATTGCCGGCATGACCTTGGGCAACCTGTGGATCTGGTCGCGCCCGGAGCACGCCTGCCCTGCACCGTCACAAGCTCAGCAACCCTGAATACAGGGCATAGGCTGCCAGGGCCGCCCCCACCAGCACCGCGGCGAAAATCAGTTTTTCCCAGGCCGTGAACAGGGTTTGCCCCTGCTCGTGCTTGGCCCTGGCGAACAGAATTACCCCTGGGGCATACAGCAAAGCCGAAAGCAGCAGGTACTTGAGCCCCCCGGCGTACAACAACCAGATGGCGTACAGCAAGGCGACCAGCGCCACCAGCAGGTCCTTGCGCCGCAGCCCTGGCTGCCCGGCATAGCTCTCGCCACGCACAGCCAGCAGCACCGCATAGGCGGCCGACCACAGGTAAGGCACCAGGATCATCGACGACGCCAGGTAGATCAGGCTGGTGTAGGTACCGGCCGAAAACAGCGTGATCAGCAGGAACCCCTGGATCATGCAGTTGGTCAGCCACAGGGCATTGGCCGGCACATGGTTGGCGTTTTCCCTGGCCAGAAAGCGCGGCATGGTCCTGTCGCGTGCCGTGGCATAGAGAATCTCGGCACACAGCAGCGCCCACGACAGCAGCGCACCCAGCAGCGAAACCGCCAGGCCAATGCTGATCAGCAAGGCGCCCCAAGGGCCAACGATATGCTCCAGCACCGAAGCCAGTGAAGGGTTCTGCAACCCGGCCAGCTCAGGCTGGGTCATCACCCCGAGCGACAGCACGTTGACCAGCACCAGCAACGCCAGCACACCGAGAAAACCGATGACCGTGGCCTTGCCGACGTCCGACCGCAGCTGGGCACGTCCGGAATAGACACTGGCGCCCTCGATGCCGATGAACACGAACACGGTCACCAGCATCATGTTGCGGACCTGCTCCAGCACGCTGCCGAACTGAGGGTTGCTCAATCCCCAGATATCGCGGGTAAAGATATCGGTGCGGAAGGCGAACGCGGCAATGACCACGAAAATCAGCAACGGTACCACCTTGGCCACGGTGGTGACCTGGTTGATGAACGCCGCCTCCTTGATGCCACGCAGCACCAGGAAATGCACCGCCCACAGTAGCAATGAGGCACAGCCGATGGCGATTGGCGTGTTGCCCTCGCCGAATACCGGGAAGTAGAACCCGAGGGTGCTGAACAGCAGTACGAAATAACCCACGTTGCCCAGCCAGGCGCTGATCCAGTAACCCCAGGCCGAGGAGAAGCCCATGTACTCGCCAAAGCCGGCCTTGGCGTAGGCATACACCCCCGAGTCCAGCTCGGGTTTGCGGTTGGCCAGGGTCTGGAACACGAACGCCAGCGCCAGCATGCCCACAGCGGTGATACCCCATCCGATCAGCACCGCACCCACATCGGCACGCGCCGCCATGTTCTGCGGCAACGAGAAGATCCCGCCGCCGATCATCGAGCCGACCACCAATGCGATCAGCGCGCCCAGACGCAGCTTCTGTCCCGGTTCGCTCATGCATCCCCCATTGTTGTGCGCGCTGTCATGCGATTGAAACACCTCAGCAGGCCATATAAGTAATGTTACTTATATTGAAGCTGAACACCTGGATCCGCTTGGTAATAGCAGCTTTGTCTATGCAATGCCTTCGTAAAAACTAGCAGCTACCCAGCAACTAGAAAAGAAATTGATAAAACTCGAAATTCTTGTGAAAAATTTGCGAAAGCGGCAAAAGCGGCTAGTTTCAAGCATCGCAGGCTGAACAGAGCGATTGCTCTAGAAAGACATGGAGGTGCCAGCGCGCAAGGCCTGCAGCTTGAGCTGTCGGCACTCTCCGGGAGCCCCGTGAAGGATTTTTCCTACTTCACGTAGCCATAAACTGACATAAGTCAGTGGCTGGCCAAGGCGTCAGATTTATTCTGTCGTCAACTTTCTCCTGGCAGGAGTTGTTAAATGTCTGATTCTTCCGGAAAACTTAAGCTCGGCGCGTTAGTTGCACTCGTAGTCGGCTCGATGATTGGTGGCGGGATTTTCTCGCTGCCTCAAAACATGGCGGCCAGCGCGGGGGTTGGCGCGGTGCTGATTGGCTGGGCCATCACTGCAGTGGGCATGCTGACCCTGGCCTTCGTGTTCCAGACCCTGGCCAACCGCAAGCCTGACCTGGACGGCGGGGTGTACGCCTATGCCAAGGCCGGCTTTGGCGACTACATGGGCTTCTCCTCGGCCTGGGGCTACTGGATCAGTGCCTGGCTGGGCAACGTCGGCTACTTCGTGCTGCTGTTCAGTACCCTGGGGTACTTCTTCCCGATCTTCGGCGAGGGCAACACCCCCGCCGCCATCATTGGGGCGTCAATCCTGCTGTGGGCAGTGCACTTTCTGGTACTGCGCGGCATCAAGGAAGCGGCGTTCATCAACCTGGTCACCACCGTGGCCAAGGTCGTACCGCTGGTGCTGTTCGCCCTGATCTGCCTGTTCGCCTTCAAGCTCGACATCTTCACCGCTGACATCTGGGCCTTAGGTACCCCGGAGCTTGGCAGCGTGATGAACCAGGTGCGCAACATGATGCTGGTGACCGTGTGGGTGTTCATCGGTATCGAGGGCGCGAGCATCTTCTCGTCACGGGCGGAGAAACGCTCGGACGTGGGCAAGGCCACCGTGATCGGCTTCGTTACCGTGCTGCTGTTCCTGGTACTGGTCAACGTGCTGTCGCTGGGGATCATGACCCAACCGGAACTGGCCAAGCTGCAGAACCCGTCGATGGCCGCCGTACTGGAGCATGTGGTCGGTCACTGGGGGGCGGTGCTGATCAGCGTCGGCCTGATCATCTCGCTGCTGGGTGCCTTGCTGTCGTGGGTGCTGTTGTGCGCCGAGATCATGTTCGCCGCCGCCAAGGACCACACCATGCCGGAGTTCCTGCGCCGCGAGAACGCCAACCAGGTGCCGGCCAACGCGCTGTGGCTGACCAACGCCATGGTGCAGATCTTCCTGGTGATCACGCTGTTCTCCAACAGCACCTATCTGTCGTTGATCTACCTCGCCACCTCGATGATTCTGGTGCCCTACCTGTGGTCGGCGGCCTACGCCTTCCTGCTGGCATGGCGCAACGAAACCTACGAACAGGCCCTGGCCGAACGCAAGAAAGACCTGGTCATCGGTGGCATCGCACTGTTGTACGCCATCTGGCTGCTATACGCCGGCGGCGTGAAATACCTGCTGCTCTCGGCCCTGCTCTACGCACCTGGGGCGATTCTGTTCGCCAAGGCCAAGCGTGAAGTCGGCCAACCCATCTTCACCAACGTGGAAAAACTGATCTTCGCAGCCGTGGTCATTGGCGCCCTGGTGGCAGCTTATGGCCTCTACGACGGCTTCCTGACCCTTTGACCCACGTCTTCGTTCAATTGGAGGAATGAAACCATGTCCGCTGAAAAACAGAAGTACGGTGTCCACTCCGAAGCCGGCAAACTGCGCAAAGTGATGGTGTGCGCCCCGGGCCTGGCGCACAAGCGCCTGACACCAAGCAACTGTGACGAACTGCTGTTCGACGACGTGATCTGGGTCGACCAGGCCAAGCGTGACCACTTCGACTTCGTCACCAAGATGCGCGAGCGCGGCGTGGATGTGCTGGAAATGCACAACCTGCTGACCGACATCGTGCAGCAACCCGAAGCGCTGAAGTGGATCCTCGACCGCAAGATTACCCCCGACACCGTCGGCGTGGGCCTGACCAACGAAGTGCGCAGCTGGCTCGAAGGCCTCGAACCACGCCACCTGGCCGAATTCCTGATCGGCGGTGTGGCTGGCCAGGACCTGCCACAGAGCGAAGGTGCCGATGTGGTCAAGATGTACAACGACTACCTGGGCCATTCCAGCTTCATCCTGCCACCACTGCCCAACACCCAGTTCACCCGCGACACCACCTGCTGGATCTACGGCGGCGTCACGCTGAACCCGATGTACTGGCCGGCGCGCCGCCAGGAAACCTTGCTGACCACCGCCATCTACAAGTTCCACAAGGAGTTCACCGGTGCCGACTTCCAGGTCTGGTACGGCGACCCGGACAAGGACCACGGCAATGCCACCCTCGAAGGGGGTGACGTGATGCCGATCGGCAATGGCATCGTGCTGATCGGCATGGGCGAGCGTACCTCGCGCCAGGCCATCGGCCAGCTGGCGCAGAATCTGTTCGCCAAAGGCGCGGTCAAGGAGGTGATCGTTGCCGGCCTGCCGAAGTCCCGCGCCGCCATGCACCTGGACACCGTGTTCAGCTTCTGCGATCGCGACCTGGTCACGGTCTTCCCGGAAGTGGTGAAAGAGATCGTGCCGTTCATCATCCGCCCGGACGAAAGCAAGCCGTACGGCATGGACGTGCGCCGCATCGACAAGTCGTTCATCGACGTGGTGGGCGAACAGCTTGGCGTCAAGCTGCGCGTGGTCGAGACCGGTGGCAACAGCTTCGCCGCCGAACGCGAACAGTGGGATGACGGGAACAACGTGGTGGCCATCGAGCCGGGCGTGGTCATCGGCTACGACCGCAACACCTACACCAATACGTTGCTGCGCAAGGCTGGCATCGAGGTCATCACCATCAGCGCCGGCGAACTGGGCCGGGGCCGTGGCGGCGGCCACTGCATGACCTGCCCCATTGTGCGTGACCCGATCGATTACTAACGACCATTGCACCCGGCCGCGCTCACAAAGCGCAGGCCGGGACACTACCGAACTCAAGGAGAAGCAATCATGGCGTTCAACATTCACAACCGCAACCTGCTCAGCCTGGAACACCACACCACCCGCGAGCTGCGCTACCTGCTGGACCTGTCCCGCGACCTCAAGCGTGCCAAGTACACTGGTACCGAGCAGCAGCACCTGAAGGGCAACAACATTGCGCTGATCTTCGAAAAAACCTCTACCCGTACCCGCTGCGCCTTCGAAGTGGCTGCCTACGACCAAGGCGCCAACGTCACCTACATCGATCCCAATTCCTCACAGATCGGCCATAAAGAAAGCATGAAGGACACCGCCCGCGTGCTCGGGCGCATGTACGACGCCATCGAGTACCGTGGCTTCAAGCAGGAAATCGTCGAAGAACTGGCCAAGTTCGCCGGGGTACCGGTGTTCAACGGCCTGACCGACGAATACCACCCCACCCAGATGATCGCCGACGTGCTGACCATGCGTGAGCACAGCGACAAGCCGCTGCATGACATCAGCTACGCCTACCTGGGCGACGCCCGCAACAACATGGGCAACTCGCTGCTGCTGATTGGCGCCAAGCTGGGCATGGACGTGCGCATTGCGGCGCCCAAGGCGCTGTGGCCACATGACGATCTGGTTGAGCGCTGCAAGCAGTACGCTGAAGAAAGCGGTGCGCGCATTACCCTCACCGAAGACCCGAAAGCTGCGGTCAAGGGTGTGGACTTCGTCCATACCGACGTGTGGGTATCGATGGGTGAGCCGATCGATGCCTGGGGTGAGCGCATCAAGCAGCTCAAGCCTTATCAGGTGAATGCCGAGCTGATGAAGTCCACCGGTAACCCGCGGACCAAGTTCATGCACTGCCTGCCGGCGTTCCACAACTCTGAAACCAAGGTCGGTAAGCAGATCGCCGAACAGTATCCGGACCTGGCCAACGGTATCGAAGTAACCGACGACGTGTTCGAGTCGCCGGCCTGCATCGCCTTCGAGCAAGCGGAAAACCGCATGCACACGATCAAGGCGATCCTGGTGTCGACCCTGGCTGACCTGTAAAGGCCGAATCGACAGGCCGGGCAACCCGCTCCCACAGGGGGCGGGCGAGCCCAGTCAAGAGCAGCGCCTCCCTTCTTTGCTAAAGGACATTCTCCATGCGTATCGTTGTTGCATTGGGCGGCAACGCCCTGCTGCGTCGCGGCGAGCCCATGACCGCTGACAACCAGCGTGCCAATATCCGCACAGCCACTGAACAGATCGCCAAGATTCACCCAGGCAATGAACTGGTCATCGCCCACGGCAATGGCCCGCAAGTCGGCCTGCTGTCACTTCAGGCGCTGTCCTACAAGCCCGACGAGGCCTACCCGCTGGACGTGCTGGGTGCCGAAACCGAAGGCATGATCGGCTACATGATCGAACAGGAACTGGGCAACCTGCTGGACTTCGAAGTGCCGTTCGCCACCCTGCTGACCCAGGTGGAAGTGGACGCCAACGACCCTGCCTTCAAGGACCCGACCAAGTTCATCGGCCCGGTTTACAGCAAGGATGAGGCCGAGCGCCTGGCCAAAGAGAAAGGCTGGGTGGTAAAGGCCGATGGCGACAAATACCGCCGCGTGGTGGCTAGCCCGAAACCCAAGCGCATCTTTGAAATCCGCCCGATCAAGTGGCTGCTGGAAAAGCAAAGCATCGTGATTTGCGCAGGCGGTGGCGGCATCCCCACCCTGTATGATGAAAACCGCAAGCTAAAAGGTGTCGAGGCGGTGATCGACAAGGATTTGTGCTCGGCGCTGCTGGCCGAACAGCTGGAAGCCGACCTTCTGATAATCGCCACCGACGTCGATGCGGCGTACATTGACTGGGGCAAGCCCACGCAAAAAGCTATTGCCCAGGGCCATCCGGACGAACTCGAGCGGCTTGGCTTCGCCGCAGGCTCCATGGGGCCGAAGGTGCAAGCCGCCAGTGAATTCGCCCGCAAGACCGGCAAGGTAGCGGTGATCAGTTCGCTGGAAAACATTGAAGGCATTGTCAAAGGTGCTGCCGGCACGCGGGTTTCTACCGCCAAGCCTGGGATCAGCTACCGTTGAATGCAGTTGGCGGGTGCCTGGCGCCCGCCGTTTAGCCCTCCGGGAGGATTACGCCATGGCTCAGTTTCAACCCGGTTTCGTGCACATCGAGCGCACTGCGCTGAATAGCGCGGACCATAGCTACAACCTTAAAATCGAGTACGAGGCGACGACGAAGGACCCCAAGGAAGGCCGAGGAATTCAGTTCCGCATGCATGGCACCATCGAGGCCAAGCCGGTCGATGAAACGTTCTTTCTGCCCAAGGATCAGGTACTGCCCAGCTTTTTGATGGTGCTGAGCCGCAAGGCCCAGGCTCATCTTCCCCCCCCCAAGAAGTTCGAAACCCTCGGCTCGCCACACAAGATCTACGACGCGATGTTCGAAGATATCCGCGCCAAACTGGATGTGAAGTCGGGCGACTCGATCAAGCCTGAACATCTGGAGTGAGTTCAGCGTTTCGGGGCCGCAAAGCGGCCCCGGCAATGTTGAGGCATACTACCGCCCTCCCCGGCCACAACCTCGCCCCTCCCCATGCGCATCCACGTCAGCTTTATCGACCGCGTCGGCATCACCCAGGAAGTCCTCGCCCTGCTGGGTGCCCGCAACCTCAACCTGGACGCCGTGGAGATGGTCCCGCCGAACGTCTATATCGACGCACCCACCCTCAGCCCCGCAGTCCTGGAAGAACTGCACGACGCGCTGTTCGAGGTTCATGGCGTGCAGTCGGTGGACGTGGTCGACATCCTTCCCGGTCAACGCCGTCACCTGCAGCTCGATGCCCTGCTGGCCGCCATGAGCGACCCGGTACTGGCGGTGGACAGCGCTGGCAAGGTACTGCTCGCCAACCCGGCGCTGATCGAGCTGTGCGGCCGCGAGTCAGCCGGGCGCTCGGTGGGGGAGCTGTTCGACGACCCGGTATTGCTGCAGGCGCTACTGGACAACAACTTCCACCTGCCGATGCGCGAGATGCAGTTGAACGGCCAGAGCCTGCTGCTGGACGCCATGCCGATCACCAACGCCGGCGGCCTGCTGACGCTTTACCCGCCCTCGCGCATGGGTGAGCGCCTGTCGGCACTGCACCACGACCACGCCGAGGGCTTCGATGCGTTGCTCGGCGAGTCGCCGGCCATCCGCACGCTCAAGGCCCGCGCCCTGCGGGTGGCAGCACTGGATGCGCCGTTGCTGGTGCACGGTGAAACCGGCACCGGCAAAGAACTGGTGGCCCGCGCCTGTCATGCCATCAGCAGCCGCCACTCGGCACCGTTCCTGGCCCTGAACTGCGCCGCACTGCCCGAGAGCCTGGCCGAGAGCGAGCTGTTCGGCTATGCCCCCGGTGCCTTCACCGGTGCGCAACGCGGTGGCAAACCCGGCTTGATGGAGCTGGCCAACCAGGGCACGGTGTTCCTCGATGAAATTGGCGAGATGTCGCCATACCTGCAGGCCAAGCTGCTGCGTTTTCTCAGTGACGGCAGCTTCCGCCGGGTAGGCGGCGACCGCGAGGTGAAGGTGGATGTGCGCATCATCAGTGCCACCCATCGCGACCTGGAGCGCATGGTAGCCGAAGGCAGCTTCCGTGAAGACCTGTTCTACCGCCTCAACGTGCTCAACCTGCAGGTACCGCCCCTGCGCGACCGTGGCCAGGACATCCTGATGCTGGCGCACTTCTTCATGCAGCAGGCCTGCACGCAAATCCAGCGCCCAGCCTGCCGCCTGACCCCGGCCACCCATTCGGCACTGCTGGCCAACCCGTGGCCGGGCAATGTGCGCCAACTGCAGAACGTGATTTTCCGCGCAGCGGCCATCTGCGAGGGCAACCTGGTGGACATCGGCGACCTGGACATCGCCGGCACCTCGGTGGCACGCGGGCAAGACGGCGAAGTGGCCAGCCTGGAGCAAGCCGTTGGCGATTTTGAACGTGAGCTGCTGCAACGGTTATATGCCAGCTACCCCTCGACCCGGCAACTGGCCGGGCGCCTGCAAACTTCGCATACCGCTATTGCCCAGCGCCTGCGTAAATATGGAATACCCGGCAAAGCCTGATAGAAGTGGAAACAACCCAGTTGCTATTCAGGTTTTTCCTACGCCTGTGAAAGATACTCTCCCACCTATGCCTCGTAGAATGGTGACCGTGTAATTCCACCTGTCATCCCACTTGTCCGCCCCACGGCGGAGGGGTGGTTCGCTACTGGATATAACGAGAGCACCTGATGTTTGAACTCGATTTTTACGGGACACTTGTAGCCGCCTCCTTAGTCCTGTTACTGGGACGCAGCCTGGTCGCGCGCATTGGTTTCTTGCGCGCCTACAATATTCCGGAACCTGTTGCCGGTGGACTGGTAGTCGCCCTTGCACTGCTGGCGTTGCGCAGTTTCGATGTCCACGTGCAGTTTGATACTTCGCTGCAAACCCCTTTGATGCTGGCATTTTTTGCCACCATCGGTCTGAGCGCCGATTTTGCCAGCCTGAAAAAGGGTGGGCGCGTAGTGACCGTGTTCTTGCTGGTAGTGACCGGCCTGCTGCTGGTGCAGAACGGCATGGGTATCGGGCTGGCCACGGCATTGGGGCTTGACCCGCTCATGGGCCTGCTGGCAGGGTCCATCACCTTGTCGGGTGGCCACGGTACCGGTGCAGCCTGGGGCGCAACGTTCAGCGAAAAATTCGGCCTGGCCTCGGCCTCCGAACTGGCGATGGCCTCGGCCACCTTTGGGCTGGTGCTCGGAGGCTTGATCGGTGGCCCAGTGGCCCGGCTGTTGATCAAACGGGTAAAAACACCAGGCCCCGAAGAAGAAATACCGCAACTGCCCAAAGGCTTCGAGCGCCCAGACAAAGAGCGGCTGATTACCTCGTTTTCATTTGTTGAAACACTTGCGCTGATTGCAGTCAGTTTGCTTGCCGGGTCGTTACTCAATAGCGCGCTCAAAGGCACTGCATTCGAGCTGCCTACCTTTGTTTGTGTGCTGTTCGTGGGCGTGTTGCTGCGCAATGGCCTGTCGGCGTTCGGCGTTTACCGAGTGTTCGAACGGGAAGTTTCGGTACTGGGAAACGTCAGTTTGTCGTTGTTCCTGGCCATTGCCCTGATGTCGCTAAAACTGTGGGACCTGGCAGCACTGGCATTGCCGTTCTTTGTGTTGCTGGCCGCGCAAACGCTGGTCATGGCATTGTTTGCTATCTTCGTCACATTCCGGGTGATGGGGCGCAACTATGATGCGGCGGTGTTGGCTGCCGGGCATTGTGGCTTCGGCCTGGGTGCAACGCCCACGGCGATTGCCAACATGCAAGCAGTGACCCAGCGCTACGGCGCATCGCACATCGCCTTCCTGGTAGTGCCGATGGTAGGAGCGTTCTTCATCGATATCATCAATGTCATCGTGATCAAGCTGTACCTGGCATTACCCTTTTTTAGCGTGAGTTAAACCATCCAACCGCCCATGTGGCCGCTACTGGGCATGACCGGCCGAACGCGCAGGACTTTACGACTTTTTTACTCGACATTACCGTAGAGCACGCAATACTGCCGCCTTTGTCCAGACGAGCCCACTCGATGACGCTTCCGGCATTGCGTTTCATCGCTTTTATTATCGGTGTATTCCTGATCACGTTGGCTGTCAGCATGGTGATCCCGATGCTGACACTGGTGCTGTATGACCGCAGCGACGACCTGGGGGCATTCGTCTGGTCGAGCCTGATCGTCCTGTGCGCCGGCCTGGTCATGGTGGCGCGGGGCATTCCCGAGACACCGCAATTGCGGGCCAGGGACATGTACTTCCTCACCACCGCAAGCTGGGTCATCGTGTGCGCCTTCGCGGCCCTGCCGATGGTGTTCATTCGGCACATCAGTTACACGGACGCTTTCTTCGAGACCATGTCAGGGATCACCACCACCGGCTCGACAGTGCTGACTGGGCTGGATAGTGCATCGCCAGGGCTGCTGATCTGGCGTTCGCTGCTGCATTGGCTGGGGGGCATTGGCTTTATCGGCATGGCTGTGGCGATCCTGCCCCTGCTGCGCGTAGGCGGCATGCGCCTGTTCAAGACCGAGTCATCAGACTGGTCCGACAAGGTAACGCCGCGTTCACATGTGGCGGCCAAGGTCATCCTGCTGGTCTACCTGGGCCTGACGACGCTGGGGGCATTGGCGTTGTGGGCTGTCGGCATGACCCCGTTCGAGGCCATCAACCATTCGATGTCGCTGATTTCAACCGGCGGCTTTTCAACCTCGGATGCCTCGCTGGGGCATTGGGTGCAGCCGGGGGTGCATTGGGTGGCCGTGGTCATCATGATCCTCGGCAGCTTGCCCTTCACCCTGTATGTCGCCACGCTGCGTGGCCATCGGGGCATCCTGCTCAAGGACCATCAAGTCCGCGGCTTCATCGGTTTCCTCGTCTTCGTGTGGCTTACGGTCGGAACCTGGCTGTGCTGGCACAGCGACCTGTCATGGTGGGATGCGTTTCGTATCGTCGCGGTCAACGTGACCTCGGTGGTGACCACAACGGGCGTCGCCTTGGGTGATTACACGCTCTGGGGTAGCTTCGCCGTCATGCTGTTCTTTTACCTGACGTTCGTCGGTGGCTGCTCAGGCTCTACGGCTGGCGGCTTGAAGATATTTCGTTTCCAGGTCGCCGCGGCCTTGCTGGTGAGCAGCCTGAAACAGTTGATTCATCCGCGGGCAACGATTTCGAAGAAATACAATGGGCACCCCATCGATGAAGATATCGTGCGCTCCTTGTTGACGTTCTCATTCTTTTTCTCGGTTACCATCGCGTTCATCGCCCTTGGTCTGTCTCTGCTCGGGCTCGACTGGACAACGGCGTTGAGCGGTGCGGCCACCGCCGTGTGCAACGTTGGGCCAGGCGTGGGGACGATTATTGGTCCCGCGGGTAATTTCGCCTCGTTGTCTGACGCGGCCAAGTGGTTGCTGACTGTCGGCATGCTGCTTGGACGACTCGAAATCCTCACCGTACTGGTTCTGGTCTCTCCAGCGTTCTGGCGATTCTAGGCAGACGTCATACGATCATTCAGTCATCAAACTGGGCAAGGACCGGGCCCCCAAGCCAGCCCGGTCTCCCGGTCCGCGGTTCAGCTCACCACGTGCAAGTAGTGCCTGCGACGCTGCCAGCCACCGGCCGGTTGGGGGGTGTGGCGGGGGCCTGGCAACGCTTGATTACGCAACCCGCTTGGTTCAAATGGGAACGATTGTTCGGTAGACTACCGGACGGGTGCCAACTGCACAGTGCAGTGAAGCAGGTTAAAAAACAGCGCAGGTCGGGCCGCCATGCGGGAGTACCTGCGCCTATGCAAAAAAAAGAGATGCCTCGCGCCCAAAAGCTGGCCGAGCGCGCCTTCGCCAACCTTGAGCGCTTTGTGCACATTGAAGCGGTCAGTGGCGTTGTTCTACTGATTGCCGCCGTCGCCGCCCTGATCTGGGCGAACTCCCCGTCTGCCGACAGTTATGAAGCCCTCTGGCATACGCCGTTGACGATCGGCGTGGGTTCGCTGGTCTATTCGCAGTCCCTGCATTTCTGGATCAATGACGGCCTGATGACCATCTTCTTCCTGGTCGTTGGCATGGAAATCCGCCGCGAGATCCACGAGGGCGCCCTGTCCAGCCTGCGCCAGGCCACGCTGCCCATGGCAGCCGCCGTCGGCGGGGTAGCCGTGCCCGCGCTGCTCTACCTGGGTTTTGGGCACGCGTCGGCAGAACAACAAGGCTGGGCAGTTCCGACAGCCACGGATATCGCATTTGCGGTCGGCGTATTGGCGCTGCTCGGCAAATCCATCCCGTCCAACGTACGGGTGTTTCTGCTCGCCCTGGCAATCATCGATGACATCATCGCAGTCCTGATCATCGCATTCTTCTATTCAGGCGGCCTTGATTACAGCGGTTTCGGCGTTGCCGTGATCGGCCTGCTAATGGTGGTCGGGCTGCAGAAGATCGGTGTGGGTACGGCCTACGCCTATATCGTTCCCGGCGCTCTGGTCTGGCTGGGCATCTTGCTGACCGGAGCCCACCCCACCCTCGCAGGCGTTGTGCTGGGCCTGATGACACCGGTGACCGCCATGCCGATGCGTGAGCGGCCACTGGATGCAATTACCCGTTTCACCGGAGAATTGCTGGGGCGCGCCAAAGCCCCTGAGCAAGATGCCAGCGACCTCATCGACCCGTTGAAACGACTGCGTCTGGCGCAGCGCGAACTGGTGCCGCCGGTGGTACGCATGCAAGGTGCCCTGCACCCTTGGGTAGCTTTCGGCATCATGCCTGTTTTTGCCTTGGCCAATGCCGGCGTCAGCCTTTCGGGCGTAGACCTGTCCGCCGAGGCCCCCCAGTGGGTCATGATCGCCGTGGCTGTCGCACTGGTCGCTGGCAAGCCCTTGGGCATCGTCTGTGTCAGTTGGCTGATGGTCCGCCTGGGCTGGTGCGTACTTCCCGCTGACGTCAACTGGCGTAGCATCGTTCTGGTTGGGCTACTGGCCGGCATCGGCTTCACCATGTCGATCTTCATCGCCAACCTCGCCTTCGTCGACCCTGGCTCACTGGGAGCAGCGAAACTCGGCGTTCTGTCCGCGTCGTTGATCTCTGCCGTACTGGGCTTGACCTGGGGTGTATGGAGCATACGCAGCGCAGCATCTGCGACCAAAGCAAGTTCGCCCGCCTAGCAACATTCCTGGTGTGGCGGTCCAGCATGATCGAGCACGTGGATCGCCATATCTGCCCCCTACAACCCTGAGCTGACACACCGTCCGGATCTCGCCATTCCCATGCTGGCAGCCACCCTGATGGCGGCCTCCAAAAGCAAGTGGCAGGCCGGGCGCGGATTGGTATGTATCGATTTAAATACGACGTAACGAAATCGATACATACCCACTCAAGAGCGCCTGCACAAGGGTTTGATCCCCAAACGGTTTTTCCTGCCATGCCATCTGTAGCGTTTTCGTTACAAGATAATCACATGGCTATTCAAGAAATTACTTAAATTGTTGTTTTATATAGGTTTTTATTAATTGGCCGCTTTTTTGCTTAGAGAACCGCAGCCCAAGAGCGCGGAGCCACCGCGCCCACCGCCCTGCTTCCTGAGGATTCCCCATGAGCGAGTTGCGTTTCACTGAAGATCACGAATGGCTGCGCGTCGAAGCCGATGGCAGCGTCACCGTGGGCATCACCGCCTACGCGCAGAACGCCCTTGGCGATGTGGTGTTCGTCCAGCTGCCAGAGCTGCAGCAGTACGAGAAAGGCAGCGAAGCGTCCACCGTCGAATCGGTCAAGGCCGCCAGCGGCGTCTACATGCCGCTGACCGGTGAAGTGGTCGAGGTCAACGCCCAGCTCGAAGACAGCCCGGAACTGGTCAACGAAGACCCGATGGGTGAAGGCTGGTTCTTCCGCTTCAAGCCTGTGGATGCCGCCGCCGTCACCGCCCTGCTCGACCAGGATGCCTACGACCGCCTGCTCAAAGCCAACGACGACGCCTGAGGAAGCCCGCCATGACCATCAACCTCGGCACCGCCAACGAATTCATCGCCCGTCACATCGGCCCGCGCACTGCTGACGAGCAGGCCATGCTCGCCGCCCTGGGCTTCGACTCGCTGGACGCCATGACCGCCGCGGTCATCCCCGACAGCATCAAGGGCACCAGCGTGCTTGGCTCCCACGATGGCCAGAGCGAGGCTGACGCGCTCGCCGCGCTCAAGGCCATCGCCGGGAAGAACCAGCTGTTCAAAAGCTACATCGGCCAGGGCTACTACAACACCCACACTCCGGCGCCGATCCTGCGCAACCTGCTGGAAAACCCGGCCTGGTACACCGCCTACACCCCGTACCAGCCAGAAATCTCCCAAGGCCGCCTGGAAGCGCTGCTGAACTTCCAGACCCTGATCAGCGACCTGACCGGCCTGCCGATCGCCAACGCCTCCCTGCTCGACGAAGCCACTGCTGCTGCCGAGGCCATGACCTTCTGCAAGCGCCTGTCGAAGAACAAGGCCAGCCACGCCTTCTTCGCTTCTGTGCACTGCCACCCGCAAACCCTCGACGTGCTGCGCACCCGTGCCGAGCCGCTGGGTATCGAGGTGGTGGTCGGCGACGAGCGCGAGCTGGGTGATGTCAGCGCCTTCTTCGGCGCACTGCTGCAATATCCGGCCAGCAACGGTGAAGTGTTCGACTACCGTGACGTGGTGCAGCGCTTCCATGCCGCCAACGCCTTGGTCGCCGTCGCTGCCGATCTGCTGGCCCTGACCCTGCTCACCCCTCCAGGCGAGTTTGACGCCGACGTGGCCATCGGCAGCGCCCAGCGTTTTGGCGTACCCCTGGGCTTCGGTGGCCCGCATGCCGCCTACTTCGCCACCCGTGACGCGTTCAAGCGCGACATGCCGGGCCGCCTGGTTGGCGTGTCGATCGACCGCTTCGGCAAGACCGCCCTGCGCCTGGCCATGCAGACCCGCGAGCAGCACATCCGCCGCGAGAAGGCCACCAGCAACATCTGCACCGCTCAGGTGCTGCTGGCAAACATCGCCAGCATGTTCGCCGTTTACCACGGCCCGGCCGGCCTCAAGCGCATCGCCGAGCGCACTCACGCACTCACCGCGATTCTGGCCGCCGGCCTGAAGGTGCTGGGCGTTCAGGTAGTGGGCAGCAGTGCGTTCGACACCCTGACCCTGGCTACCGGCACAGCTACCGCCAGCCTGCATGAGCAGGCGCGCGCCCAGGGCATCAACTTGCGCCAGGTCGACGCTGCCCACCTGGGCCTTTCGCTGGACGAAACCAGCAGCCAGGCTGACGTCGAGTCGCTGTGGCAGCTGTTCGCTGGCGACCAGGCGCAACCTGACTTCGCCGCCCTGGCCGCCAGCACCGGTTCGCTGCTGCCTGCCGCCCTGCTGCGCCAGTCGGCCATCCTCGAACACCCGGTGTTCAACCGTTACCACAGCGAAACCGAGCTGATGCGCTACCTGCGCCGCCTGGCCGACAAGGACCTGGCGCTGGACCGCAGCATGATCCCGCTGGGCTCGTGCACCATGAAGCTGAACGCTGCCAGCGAGATGATCCCGGTGACCTGGGCCGAGTTCGGCAACCTGCACCCGTTCGCCCCGGCCCAACAGAGCCAGGGCTACCTGCAGATGACCACCGAGCTCGAAGCCATGCTGTGCGCTGCCACAGGTTACGACGCCGTGTCGCTCCAGCCCAACGCCGGTTCGCAAGGCGAGTACGCAGGCCTGCTGGCCATCCGCGCCTACCACCGCAGCCGTGGCGAAGCCCACCGCGACATCTGCCTGATCCCATCGTCGGCCCATGGTACCAACCCTGCCACCGCCCACATGGCCGGCATGCGCGTGGTGGTCACCGCCTGTGACGCCCGTGGCAACGTCGATGTCGAGGACCTGCGCGCCAAGGCCATCGAACACCGCGAGCGCCTGGCGGCGATCATGATCACCTACCCTTCGACCCACGGCGTGTTCGAGGAAGCGATCGGCGAAATTTGCGCGATCATCCACGACAACGGTGGCCAGGTGTACATCGACGGCGCCAACATGAACGCCATGGTCGGCCTGTGCGCCCCGGGCAAGTTCGGCGGCGACGTGTCCCACCTGAACCTGCACAAGACCTTCTGCATTCCGCATGGCGGTGGCGGCCCGGGCGTCGGCCCGATTGGCGTCAAGTCGCACCTGGCGCCGTTCCTGCCGGGCCATGGGCAGCTGGAAAACACCCAGGGCGCGGTATGCGCCGCGCCATTCGGCAGCGCCAGCATCCTGCCGATCACCTGGATGTACATCCGCATGATGGGCGGTGCCGGCCTGAAGCGTGCCTCGCAGATGGCCATCCTCAACGCCAACTACATCGCCCGCCGCCTGGAAGAGCACTATCCTGTGTTGTATACCGGCGGCAATGGCCTGGTGGCACACGAGTGCATCCTCGACCTGCGCCCGCTGAAAGACACCAGCGGCATCAGCGTCGACGACGTGGCCAAGCGCCTGATCGACTTCGGCTTCCACGCCCCGACCATGTCCTTCCCAGTGGCCGGCACGCTGATGATCGAACCGACCGAAAGCGAGTCCAAGGAAGAACTGGACCGCTTCTGCAACGCGATGATCCAGATCCGCGAGGAAATCCGCGCGGTCGAGAACGGTAGCCTGGACAAGGACGACAACCCGCTGAAAAACGCCCCGCACACTGCGGCCGAGCTGGTTGGCGAATGGGCCCACGGCTACAGCCGCGAGCAGGCGGTATACCCGCTGGCGAGCCTGGTGGAAAGCAAGTACTGGCCGCCGGTCGGCCGGGTCGACAACGTGTTCGGCGACCGCAACCTGGTGTGTGCCTGCCCGTCGATCGAGAGCTATCAGGACGCCTGATAGCCCCTCCCCGCCACCTGGCTTGGGTGGCGGGCTCTGTGGGAGCGGGTTTACCCGCGAATGCGGCGGTGCAGCCAGTACCGCATTCGCGGGTAAACCCGCTTGTACAAAGCTCACCGTCCATCCAACGAACTTGGCAGGAGGTCACCATGTCACTGAGCGTCTTCGACCTGTTCAAGATCGGCATCGGCCCCTCCAGCTCCCACACGGTCGGCCCGATGCGTGCCGCTGCGCGGTTTGCCGAAGGGCTGCGCCGTGACGGCCTGCTGGCGAGTACCGCAAGCGTCAAGGCCGAGCTGTACGGTTCACTGGGTGCCACCGGCAAGGGCCACGGCAGTGACAAGGCCGTGCTGCTGGGGCTTGAGGGTGAACACCCCGACGTCATCGACACCGACAGCATTCCCGCCCGGCTGCAGGCCATCCGCGACAGCGGTCGCATCAACCTGCTTGGCGAGCACTGCATCGCCTTCATCGAAAAGCAGCACCTGGCGATGATCCGCAAGCCATTGGACTACCACCCCAACGGCATGATCTTTCGTGCGTTCGACGACGCCGGCCTGCAAATCCGCAGCCGCGAGTACTACTCGGTAGGCGGCGGTTTCGTGGTCGACGAGGACGCCGCCGGCCACGACCGCATCGTCGAGGACAGCACTGTACTGGCCTACCCGTTCAAGACCGC
The DNA here is from genome assembly GCF_029871175.1 of Pseudomonas sp. BN607. Lineage (NCBI taxonomy): Bacteria > Pseudomonadati > Pseudomonadota > Gammaproteobacteria > Pseudomonadales > Pseudomonadaceae > Pseudomonas > Pseudomonas sp. BN607. The sequence continues at coordinate 125,881 of NZ_SSOE01000015.1, read as the reverse complement.
CAAAGAGTTGCTTGGCCACTGCACCACACAAAACCTGTCGGTAAGCCAGGTAATGCTGGCGAACGAGGCCGCCTGGCGCCCAGAGCCGGAAACCCGCGCCGGGCTGCTGCGCATCTGGCAGGTGATGCAGGATTGCGTCGAAGCCGGCTGCCAGCATGAGGGCATTCTGCCTGGCGGGCTCAGGGTCAAACGTCGGGCACCAGCGCTGTACTGTCAACTGAGCCAGCACCCGGAGGCCAGCCTGCGCGATGCGCTGTCAGTGCTCGATTGGGTCAACCTCTACGCCTTGGCGGTGAACGAGGAAAACGCCAATGGCGGCCGCGTGGTTACCGCCCCCACCAACGGCGCCGCTGGCATCGTCCCGGCTGTACTGCACTACTACATGCGCTTCGTGCCGGGGGCCAGCGAGGACGGGGTGGTGCGCTTTCTGCTCACCGCTGCGGCCATCGGCATCCTCTACAAGGAAAACGCCTCGATATCCGGCGCCGAAGTGGGTTGCCAGGGCGAGGTCGGCGTGGCCTGCTCGATGGCCGCAGGGGCGCTCTGCGAAGTGATGGGCGGTAGCGTGCAGCAGGTAGAGAACGCCGCTGAAATCGGCATGGAACATAACCTGGGCCTGACCTGCGACCCGATTGGCGGGCTGGTCCAAGTGCCCTGCATCGAACGCAATGCCATGGGCTCGGTGAAGGCGATCAACGCGGTCCGCATGGCCTTGCGCGGCGACGGGCAACACTTCGTTTCGCTCGACAAGGTCATCCGCACCATGCGCCAGACCGGCGCCGACATGAAAAGCAAATACAAAGAGACCGCCCGTGGCGGCCTGGCCGTCAACATCATCGAATGTTGACCCGACAACTACACCAAGGAGTCACCGATGTCCGAAACACTGCTCAAGACCCCACTGCATGCCCTGCACCTGGAACTGGGTGCGCGCATGGTGCCGTTCGCCGGCTACGACATGCCCGTGCAATACCCGTTGGGCGTGCTCAAGGAACACCTGCACACTCGCGAGCAGGCCGGCCTGTTCGATGTCTCGCACATGGGCCAGATCATCCTGCGCGGTAGCGAAGCCGCCAAGGCCCTGGAAACCCTGGTGCCGGTGGACATCATCGACCTGCCGGTAGGCATGCAGCGCTATGCCATGTTCACCAATGAGCAAGGCGGCATACTCGATGACCTGATGGTGGCCAACCTGGGCGACGACACCCTGTTCCTGGTGGTCAATGCTGCCTGCAAGGACCAGGACCTGGCCCACCTGCAAAAACACATTGGCGACCGTTGCCAGGTGCAGCCGCTGTTCGAGGAACGTGCCCTGCTTGCCCTGCAGGGGCCGGCAGCAGTCACGGTGCTGGAGCGCCTGGCCCCGGAAGTGGCAGGCATGACCTTCATGCAGTTCCGCCCGGTAAAACTGCTGGGTGAAGACTGCTTCGTCAGCCGCTCGGGCTACACCGGCGAAGACGGCTACGAAATTTCGGTACCGGGCCACGCAGCCGAGGCCCTTGCTCGTCGCCTGCTGGCCGAGCCGGAAGTACAGCCGATCGGCCTGGGCGCTCGTGACTCGCTGCGCCTGGAAGCCGGTCTGTGCCTGTATGGCCACGACATGAACAGCGAGACCACGCCGATCGAAGCCAGCCTGCTGTGGGCGATTTCCAAAGTGCGCCGTGCCGATGGCGCACGCGCTGCCGGTTTCCCGGGGGCCGAGACGATCTTCACCCACCAACGCGATGGCGTGGCGCGCAAACGTGTCGGCCTGTTGCCGCAAGAACGCACGCCAGTACGCGAAGGCGCGGATATAGTAGATGCCAACGACAAACCGGTGGGCAAAGTGTGCAGCGGCGGATTTGGCCCGACACTCGGCGCACCCGTTGCAATGGGTTATATCGATAGTGAACATAGCGCTCTCGACACACCACTGTTTGCTGTCGTGCGCGGCAAGAAGGTTGCCTTGAAAGTCAGTAAAATGCCTTTCGTAGCACAACGTTACTACCGTGGCTGAAACTGCTTTGTGAGGGTTGGGGGCGGGTTCGAGATATTCGTTTTCGAACCTCCCCAATAACTTTTGAACATACCGCCAGGCCAGGCACCATGCCGTTTCCGGGCAAACGGCCGGTTGTCGGCAAACGGTCAATTTTCCCTACGACCAAGGGCTTGTTTTTCGCTCGGGAGTTGGCGTAGAGTCACAGCACTGTGTTTGCATGGGTCGCAACAGTTCGTGACCTGGGCCAGTAGCCGAGATTTGCTACAACCCGTTCGACGTCTCTTACTTTCCTGCAACCCAGCCCAGTAATCTTTCGCTTACAGAAAAGTGCGAAAGAACTGTCATCAAAATTTAAGCTTCATAGGAAATAAGACAATGGCTGAGCGTCAGAACGGTACCGTCAAGTGGTTCAATGACGAAAAAGGTTACGGCTTCATCACCCCAGAAAGCGGTCCGGATCTGTTCGTACACTTCCGCGCTATCGAAGGCAACGGCTTCAAGAGCCTGAAAGAAGGCCAGAAGGTCACCTTCGAAGCCGTTCAAGGCCAGAAAGGCATGCAGGCTGACAAAGTTCAGGTCCTGGGCTAAGCCGAACCCGACTTCAAAAAGCCCCTGCCAAGTGCAGGGGCTTTTTTTTGCCCGTAGAATAGTGGCTTCGATTTCTGGAGCTGTTCTGCATGACCAAGCCTCTGCTCACACCCCAGGGTGATTTTCCGCCGGTCGGCCTGGGCCGGCGCCTGGCGGCGATGTTCTATGACTTTCTGTTGTGCACGGCACTGCTGATCGTGACTGCAGGCGCCTACAAGATGATCCAGATGGCGATCATCGGCGAAGCACGCATGCGCGAGCTGACCGAGGCCGGCGCACTGGATGGCGACCCGCTGCTGTCGACGTTGTTGCTGTTTGCCTTGTTCGGCTTCTTTGCCAAGTTCTGGACCCATGGTGGGCAAACCTTGGGCATGCAGGTGTGGGGCGTGCGGGTGCAGAATGCAGATGGCTCGGCGATCAGCCTGTGGCAAGCGCTGTTGCGCTTCGTGGTATCGATCGCGTCGTGGTTGTGCCTCGGGCTGGGGTTCTTCTGGGTGCTGATCGACAAGCGCAAGCGCGGCTGGCATGACATCTATTCAGAAAGCCAGCTGGTGCGGGTGCCGAAGCAAAAGAGATGACTTGAGCCCTGCCGACGACGGGACATCAGCCACAAAAAAGCCGACCCTGAGGTCGGCTTTTTCATGCAGCTCGGGCTATCAACCCGCCCGGCGCAACAGCCAGACACCGGCCAAGGCACAGATGCCCGCGGGTATCACTACCGCCAGCAACGGCGGGAAGCCGAACACCTGGCTGGAAGGCCCAAGCAAATCCTGGCCGATGCGGAACACGAAGCCCACCAGCACGCCGGTGAACACGCGCTGGCCAAGGGTCACCGACCGCAGCGGGCCGAAGATGAACGAGATCGCCATCAGCACCAGCGCCGCCGTCACCATCGGCTGCAGCACCTTGGTCCAGAACGCCAGCCAGTAACGGGCGTTGTTCAGGCCCTGGTCGGACAGGTAGTGGATGTAGTCCCACAGCCCGGTGATCGACAGCGACTCGGGCGCCAGGATGACGGTATTGAGCAGCTCCGGCGTGAGGGACACATCCCAGCGCTCTTCGGGCGCGGTTACCACCTCAGTGTGGTCGCCCCGGAAGTAGGTGGTGCGCACATCGGCGAGCAGCCAGTGGTCTTGCTGGTACTGCGCACGACGGGCAAAGCTCGAAGTGACAATCTTGCGCTCGCTGTCGAAGCGATAGCGGGTCACCCCCAGCAGCAGGCCGTTGGGCTGCACGGCGTTGATGTGCACATACTCCTCGCCCTGGCGGTGCCACATGCCGCGCTTGGAACTTTGTGCTTCACCACCGCCCTGGGCCAGGGAACGGTCGGCCTGGGCCTTGTTCTCGGTCACCGGGGCCACGTACTCGCCAATCAGCAGGCCGACCAGCATCAGCACCAGCATGGGCTTCATTACCGCCCAGACGATACGGCCGATCGAAACCCCAGCCGCGCGCATGATGGTCAGTTCGCTGCTGCTGGCCAGGCTGCCCAGGCCGATCAAGCAGCCGATCAGCGCGGCCATCGGCAGCATTTCGTACAGCCGGCGCGGTGCGGTCAGCAGGACGAAGTTGCCTGCTTCCATCACTGTATAGGTGTCGCTCAGGTCGCTCATTTCATCAATGAACGCAAACAGCGAAGCCAGGCCGAGAATGATCCCCAGCACAGCCAGGATGGCCAGCAGCACGCTCTGGCCAATGTAGCGATCGAGCTTAGCCATGGGCCACCTCCGCACGGCGGGCGGCGCGCTTGAGGCGCAACGGTTCCCAGTACATCAGGCCCAGGCCGATCAGCAGGAACAGGCCGTGGACCCACCACATACCCAGGCCAATCGGCAATTTGCCCTTCTCGAGGGCGCCGCGTACGGAAATCAGCATTGTCAGGTAGGCCATGTACAGGAGAATGGCCGGCAACAGCTTGAGGAAGCGGCCCTGGCGCGGGTTGACCCGCGACAGCGGCACTGCCAGCAGGGTGACGACGAAGACCAGGATCGGCAGCGACAGCCGCCATTGCAGCTCGGCACGCTCACGCAGGCCCTTCTTGCCGAACAGTTCGGAAGTCGGAATCGCTTCGCGATCAGTCACTTCTTCAGCAACTTCCGGCTTGGGCAGCAACACACCGTAGGTGTCGTACTTGATTGCACGGTAATCGGCCTGGCCCGGGTTGCCGTCGTAGCGGTAGCCGTTCTCCAGCACCAGATAGCGGTTGCCGTCCGCCTGGATTTCCTGGTGGCCCTTTTCCGCGACCAGCACCGATGGCGCGCGGTCCTTGGTCTTGTCCTGATTGAAGCGCTTCTCGGAGATGAACACCCCGGCCAGGTTGATGCGGTCGTCCGACAGCTGCTCGGTATAGGTTACCCGTGAGCCGTCACGCAAGGTCTGGAAGCGCCCCGGTACCAAGGTATCGAACTCCGTCAGGGCGTCCTGCTGAGCGATGATCTGCTGCACCTGGGCCACGCCCAAAGGTGCCAGGCTCAGGCTCAGCCAGGCCACCAGCAGGGCAACCAGGGCGGCCGGCGCCATGGTCAGGCCCAGCAGGCGCTGTTGGCTCATGCCGGTGGCCGACAGCACGGTCATCTCGCTTTCCAGATACAGCCGCCCATAGGCCAGCAGGATGCCAAGGAACAGCCCCAGCGGCAGGATCAGCTGCAGGAAGCCAGGCATGCGGAAACCCATGATCAGGAACAGCACGCTCGGGTCGAGCACGCCCTGGGCAGCCTGGGCCAGGTACTTGATGAAGCGCCCGCTCATGATGATCACCAGCAGCACGGCGCTGACGGCGCTCAAGGTCACCAGGACCTCGCGGGACAAATAACGAAAGACGATCAAACCAGACACTCCTGGGTTGTCAGGGCAGACGGCCATGCAATGGCGCCAGACAATGACTTAGTACATCCAAGACCAATGCCGGTTCGCCAAAGGCGAACCTCCATGTAAAGTGCGCGCATTATCCTGTGATTGACCGCCCCTGTCACTTGGCCGCGCATGAAGCTGCACAACGGGGTTGTCAGCATGCTTGCCGCAGGCTCAAACTGGCTGCTTTTGCGCTGGCACGCGACGACGCGGCCAGGCCCGTCCAGAGCGCTGCAACGCACAGCGCCATTCGTATCGATCATTCGGGGATCCTGACATGGAACTGGTTGTAAAAAGCGTAGCTGCTGCATCTGTAAAAACCGCCACCCTGGTCATTCCGGTAGGTGAAAACCGCAAACTCGGCGCTGTTGCCAAGGCGGTCGACGAGGCCAGCGCAGGCGCCATCAGCGCCGTGCTCAAGCGCGGCGACCTGGCCGGCAAGCCTGGCCAGACCCTGCTGCTGCACAACCTTGCGGGCCTGAAGGCCGAGCGTGTGCTGCTGGTGGGCAGCGGCAAGGAAGAAGCCCTGGGCGACCGCGCCTGGCGCAAGCTGGTCACCAGTGTCGCTGGCGTGCTCAAGGGCCTGAACGGCGCAGATGCGGTGCTGGCACTGGACGATATCGCTGTCAGCAACCGCGACGCCCATTACGGCAAGTATCGCCTGCTGGCCGAAACCCTGCAGGACGGCGAATACGTGTTCGACCGTTTCAAGAGCCAGAAAGCCGAGCCGCGCGCCCTGAAAAAGGTCACCCTACTGGCCGACAAGGCCGGGCTGGCCGAGGTTGAGCGCGCAGTCCGGCACGCCACAGCCATCGCCACCGGCATGGCCTATACCCGCGACCTCGGCAACCTGCCGCCAAACCTGTGCCACCCTAGCTTCCTCGCCGAGCAGGCCAAGGACCTGGGCAAAGCGCACAAGGCGCTGAAGGTTGAAGTGCTGGACGAGAAGAAGATCAAGGACCTGGGCATGGGCGCGTTCTACGCCGTGGGCCAGGGCAGCGACCAGCCGCCACGCCTGATCGTGCTCAACTACCAGGGCGCCAAGAAGGCCGACAAGCCATTCGTGCTGGTCGGTAAAGGCATTACCTTCGACACCGGTGGCATCAGCCTCAAGCCTGGCGCCGGCATGGACGAAATGAAGTACGACATGTGTGGTGCCGCCAGCGTGCTGGGCACCCTGCGCGCCGTGCTGGAACTGCAACTGCCGATCAACCTCGTCTGCCTGCTGGCCTGCGCCGAGAACATGCCAAGCGGCGGCGCTACCCGCCCAGGTGACATCGTCACCACCATGAGCGGGCAGACCGTGGAAATCCTCAACACCGACGCCGAAGGCCGCCTGGTGCTGTGCGACACCCTGACCTACGCCGAGCGTTTCAAGCCACAGGCCGTGATCGATATCGCCACCCTGACCGGCGCCTGCATTGTCGCCCTGGGCAGCCACACCACCGGCCTCATGGGCAACAACGACGACTTGGTCGGCCAGTTGCTCGACGCCGGCAAGCGCGCCGACGATCGTGCCTGGCAGCTGCCGCTGTTCGATGAGTACCAGGAGCAACTGGACAGCCCGTTCGCCGACATGGGCAACATCGGTGGGCCCAAAGCCGGCACCATCACCGCCGGCTGCTTCCTGTCACGCTTTGCCAAAGCCTACAACTGGGCGCACATGGACATCGCCGGCACCGCCTGGGTCAGTGGTGGCAAGGACAAGGGCGCCACTGGCCGCCCGGTGCCCCTGCTGACCCAGTACCTGCTGGACCGCGCTGGCGCCTGATGCCGTGAAACCGGTGGCGCCTGGCGCGCCGCCGGCCGGCGATAACGACCATGAGCAAAGTCGACTTCTACATCCTGCCCACCGACTCGCTGTCGGCGCGGCTCGATTTCGCCTGCAAGCTGTGCGAGAAGGCCTGGCGCCTTGGCCACCGGGTTTATCTGCACTGCCAGGACGCCGAGCAGCGCGACGAGCTGGATCAGCGCCTGTGGCGCTTCAAGGGCGAAGCGTTCGTACCTCACGACATGGCCGAGGTGCATGCCGATGCCGGCGTGGCCCTGGGCCTGGCTGACAACGCCGGTGACCATCGCGACCTGCTGATCAACCTGGGCGCCAGTGTGCCGGCCTTTGTCGGCCAGTTCGAGCGGGTGGCGGAAATCGTCGTCGAGGACCCCGGCATCCGCCAATCGGCACGTGAGCGATTCCGTTTCTACCGTGAACAGGGCTATGCTCTGCAAGACCACCGCTTACAGCGACTTTGACGACGATGGACAAGCACTCCCCCCTGCCCGATTCCGCCCATCTGCTCGACGACCTCGAGTCGATCCGCCAGCTGCTGGGCGACGCCGACCTGCAACCGCCGCTGCTGACCGAAACGGTAGAGCAGATACCGCTGCTGCTGGAAGAACCTGCTGGCAACCCCGCGTCGGTTGCCGAACCCACCGCTGTCGAACCCGAGGAAGACCCCCAGACCCGCCGCCAGGACACCCTGTTGCACCTGGAAAGCGAGCTGCGCGCGGCGGCCCAGATGATCATGCAGGACGTGATCAACGACTTCACCCCGCATATCGAGAACGAGATCAAGCGCCGGCTGGATGCGCGGATCGAGCGTTTGATCAAGCGTTCCGAGTAGAGCCGGGCATCGGTGTCGCCTGCGGCCTCCAGCTTGGTTATACTTCCCGGCTTTCCCGAATAAATGCACAGGGTCCCGCCGCGCATGGATAAGACCTACCAGCCGCACGCCATCGAAACTTCCTGGTACAACACCTGGGAGTCCGAGAACTATTTCGCTCCACAAGGTGCAGGCGAGTCCTACACCATCATGATCCCGCCGCCGAACGTAACCGGCAGCCTGCACATGGGCCACGGGTTCAACAATGCGATCATGGATGCCCTGATCCGTTTCCGCCGCATGCAAGGCCGCGACACCCTGTGGCAGCCCGGCACCGACCACGCAGGTATCGCCACGCAGATGCTGGTCGAGCGCCAGCTTGAAGCCAAAGGCCAGAACCGGCACGACCTGGGCCGCGAAAAGTTCCTGGAAAAGGTCTGGGAATGGAAGGACCAGTCCGGTGGCAACATCAGCCGCCAGATCCGCCGTCTGGGCTCGTCGGTCGACTGGAGCCGCGAGCGCTTCACCATGGATGACGGCCTGTCCGAAGCGGTCAAGGAAGCCTTTGTGCGCCTGCATGAAGACGGCCTGATCTACCGCGGCAAGCGCCTGGTCAACTGGGACACCAAGCTGCACACGGCCATCTCCGACCTCGAAGTGGAAAACCACGACGAGAAAGGCCACCTGTGGAACCTGCGCTACCCGCTGGCCGACGGTGCCAAGACTGCCGAAGGCCAGGATTACCTGGTGGTTGCCACCACCCGTCCGGAAACCCTGCTGGGCGACGCCGCCGTTGCGGTCAACCCGAACGACGAGCGCTACCAGGCACTCATCGGCAAGTTCGTCGAGCTGCCGCTGGTCGGCCGCCGCATCCCGATCATCGCCGACGACTACTGCGACCCGGCTTTCGGTACCGGTTGCGTGAAGATCACCCCTGCACACGACTTCAACGACTACGAAGTCGGCAAGCGCCATAACCTGCCGCTGCTGAACATCTTCGACAAGAACGCCTTCGTGCTGGCCAGCGCCCAGGCGTTCAACCTCGACGGCAGCGTCAACGAGCAAATCGACACCCAGCTGCCGGCCCAGTACGCCAACCTTGACCGCTTTGTTGCGCGCAAGCAGATCGTCGCAGACCTGGACGCCCAGGGCCTGCTGGTCAGCATCGACGACCACGCCCTGAAAGTGCCAAAAGGCGACCGCTCGGGCACCGTGATCGAGCCGTGGCTGACCGACCAGTGGTACGTATCCACCAAGCCGCTGGCAGAACCCGCCATCGCCGCCGTGGAAGACGGCCGCATCCAGTTCGTGCCCAAGCAGTACGAAAACATGTACTTCTCGTGGATGCGTGACATCCAGGACTGGTGCATCAGCCGTCAGCTCTGGTGGGGCCACCGCATCCCGGCGTGGTACGACGAGGCCGGCCAGGTCTACGTTGGCCGCAACGAGGAAGAAGTGCGTGCCAAGCACAATCTGGGGGCCGATGTGGTCCTGCGCCAGGACGACGACGTGCTCGACACCTGGTTCAGTTCGGGCCTGTGGACCTTCTCTACCCTGGGCTGGCCGGAGCAGACGGAATTCCTCAAGAAGTTCCACTCCACCGACGTACTGGTGACCGGCTTCGATATCATCTTCTTCTGGGTTGCGCGCATGATCATGCTGACCATGCACCTGATCAAGAACGAGGACGGCACCCCGCAGGTACCGTTCAAGACCGTGTACGTGCACGGCCTGGTGCGTGACGGCCAGGGCCAGAAGATGTCCAAGTCCAAGGGTAACGTGCTGGACCCGCTGGACATCGTCGACGGCATTACCCTCGACGCCCTGCTGGAAAAGCGCACCAGCGGCATGATGCAGCCCAAGCTGGCCGAGAAAATCGCCAAGCAGACCAAGGCCGAGTTCCCCGAAGGCATCGCCAGCTACGGCACCGACGCCCTGCGCTTCACCTTCTGCTCGCTGGCCTCGACCGGCCGCGACATCAAGTTCGACATGGGCCGAGTCGAAGGCTATCGCAACTTCTGCAACAAGATCTGGAACGCTGCCCGCTACGTGCTCGACAAGGGCGAGGACTGCGGCCAGAACGGCGAAGCCTACGAGCTGTCGCTGGCGGACCGCTGGATCATCTCGCAGCTGCAGCGCACCGAGGCCGAAGTGACCCGCCAGCTCGAGCAGTTCCGCTTCGACCTGGCCAGCCAGGCACTGTACGAGTTCATCTGGAACCAGTACTGCGACTGGTACCTGGAACTGTCCAAGCCCGTACTGTGGGACGAAAACGCCCCGGTCGAGCGCGCGCGTGGTACCCGCCGCACCCTGGTGCGCGTGCTGGAAGTGGCGCTGCGCCTGGCGCACCCGTTCATGCCGTTCATCACCGAAGAAATCTGGCAGCGCATTGCGCCGCTGGCGGGCATCGAAGGCAAGACCATCATGCTGCAACCGTGGCCGGTGGCTAACGAGAGCCGCATCGATAGCGCTGCCGAAGGCGACATCGAGTGGCTGAAAGAGCTGATGGTTGGCCTGCGCAACATCCGCGCCGAGATGAACATCGGCCCGGGCAAGCCGCTGCCGCTGTTCCTGAAGAACGCCAACGCTGACGACCAGCGTCGCCTGCAGGAAAACGAAGCGCTGCTGAAGAAGCTGGCCAAGGTCGAGTCGTTCACCGTGCTGGGTGATGCCGACGAAGCGCCACTGTCCGCTACCGCCCTGGTCGGTGACCTGCAAGTACTGGTGCCAATGGCCGGGCTGATCGACAAGGATGCCGAGCTGGCGCGCCTGAACAAGGAAATCCAGCGCCTGCAGGGCGAAGTGGCACGCGTGGGTGGCAAGCTGTCCAACGCCGCCTTCGTCGACAAAGCCCCGCCGGCGGTGATCGAGAAGGAACGCGCGAAGCTGGCCGAGTCCGAGCAGGCCTTGGCCAACTTTACCGAGCAGCATGCGCGGATTGCTGCGCTGTAATCACTAGCGAGACCGTTGGGGCGGCTGCACGGCCCTTTCGCGACACAAGGCCGCTCCCACAGGACGGCGCCAACCTTCAAGGCGCCAACCTTCTGTGGGAGCGGCCTTGTGTCGCAAAAGGGCTGCACAGCCGCCCCAGGTTCTTCAAACCACCGCTCGTATAGGGCTGGACACTGCCATGACCCCGAACAAACCCACCCTGCACCCGCGCAACCGCCACCAAGGCCGCTACGACTTCCCCAGCCTGATCAAGGCCCACCCTGACCTGGCACGCTTCACCATCACCAACCCCCACGGCAAACCCAGCATCGACTTCGCCAACCCTGAAGCCGTGCGGGTGTTCAACCGTGCCCTGCTCAAGGCCCAGTACGGCATCCAGCACTGGGACATTCCCGCCGACTACCTGTGCCCGCCCATTCCCGGCCGCGCCGACTATATTCACGTAGCCGCCGACCTGCTGGCCACGGACAACGCGGGCGAAATCCCCAAAGGCGCTCAGGTACGTGCGCTGGACATCGGCGTAGGCGCCAACTGCATCTACCCGCTGCTGGGCCACAGCGACTACCGCTGGCGCTTCCTCGGCTCCGACATCGACCCGGTAGCCCTGGCCTCGGCCAAGGCCATCGTCCAGGCCAACAACCTCGGCAAGGCTATCAGCCTACGCCAGCAGGCCAACCGCGGGAGCATCCTCAGCGGCCTGCTGCAAGCGGACGAACGCTTCGACCTCACCCTGTGCAACCCGCCCTTCCATGCCTCACGCGACGAAGCTACGCGCGGTAGCCAGCGCAAGTGGAAGAACCTCGGCAAGCAGGACCCCAAGCGCAAGCTCCCGGTACTGAACTTTGGTGGCCAGAACAATGAACTGTGGTGCGAGGGCGGCGAAATCCGCTTTGTCACCCAACTGGTCGGCGAAAGCGTGCAGTACGCCGGGCAGGTGCTGTGGTTCACCAGCCTGGTATCCAAGGCCAGCAACCTGCCAGGGATCGAAGCCGCACTGAAGAAAGCCGGCACCAAGGCCGTGCGCATCATCGAAATGGGCCAGGGCCAAAAGCAGAGCCGCATGGTCGCCTGGAGCTTCCACGACGACGCAACGCGCCAGGCCTGGCACGCCCAGCGTAAATCACAGGCATAAAAAAACCGCGCCCGGGCAAGCCGGGCGCGGTTTCGTCAAAGCTTCAACAATTACTTGTTGATGGCGTCGGTCAGCACTTTGGCTGGAACGAACTTGACGACTTTCTTGGCAGCGATTTCGATGGCAGCGCCAGTCGAAGGGTTGCGGCCGGTACGGGCAGGACGCTCGGAGACTTTCAGCTTGCCGATGCCTGGCAGAGTGATTTCAGCGCCGTTTTCCAGCTGGTCGGCAACGATCTGGCCCAGTTGCTCCAGAGCGTTCTTGGCGGTGGCTTTTGGCGCGGCGATCGATTCGGCGATGTCGGCAATCAGTTGGTCTTTGGTCAATGCCATGGTGGTGTTCCTTCCCTATCAAATTCGATGGTTATGCAGCGAACTACGACGTTATCGGGCCAGCCCCTTGAAATGGAGGGCCGCGCCAATCGCGTATGTAGATACGTAAATCGGCGTTTGGTTCGACACGCCGACAGCAAGCTGCCAGCAATGCGCCACACAAGGGGCGCAAGACCGCGCAAAGCTACCACAGGAACGGATAAATATCCGCTGCGCACTTCGATTTAATGCAGGTTTTTCGGGGGTTTCAGCCTAAAACGCACAAAATTGAACAAAAAACGAACAACCGGCATTTCTGCCAACATCCGGCCACTGCATCACCTGATGTCTGGGTTAAACTTGACGACTTTTGCAGCTCGCCGAGAATCCCATGCCAATCCGTCATTGCATCGTTCACCTGATCGACAAAAAGCCCGATGGCAGCCCCGCCGTACTGCATGCCCGCGACTCCGAACTGGCCGCTTCCGACGCCATCGAAAACCTGCTCGCCGACCTCAACGACAGCTATAACGCCAAACAAGGCAAGGCCTGGGGCTTTTTCCACGGCGAGTCTGGCGCCTACCCGCTGAGTGGCTGGCTGAAGCAATACCTGGATGAAGAAAAGGACTTCACGGCCTTTAGCCGGGTGGCCGTCGAACATCTGCAGAAGCTGATGGAAGAGTCCAACCTGTCCACCGGGGGGCACATCCTGTTTGCCCACTACCAGCAAGGCATGACCGAATACCTGGCGATCGCCCTGCTGCACCACAGCGAAGGCGTGGCGGTGAACGCCGAGCTCGACGTGACCCCTTCCCGCCACCTCGACCTCGGCCAACTGCACCTGGCAGCGCGCATCAACTTGTCCGAGTGGAAGAACAACCAGAACTCCAAGCAGTACATTTCGTTCATCAAAGGCAAAAATGGCAAGAAGGTTTCGGACTACTTCCGCGACTTCATCGGCTGCCAGGAAGGCGTCGACGGCCCGGGCGAAACCCGCACCCTGCTCAAGGCCTTCAGCGATTTCGTCGAGAGCGAAGACCTGCCGGAAGAATCGGCCCGCGAAAAAACCCAGACCTTGGTCGAGTACGCCACCACCCAGACCAAGCTGGGCGAGCCAGTGACGCTGGAAGAACTGTCCAGCCTGATTGACGAGGACCGGCCCAAGGCGTTCTACGACCACATTCGCAACAAGGACTACGGGCTGTCGCCAGAGATCCCGGCAGATAAGCGCACCCTCAACCAGTTCCGCCGCTTCACCGGGCGGGCCGAGGGGCTGTCGATCAGCTTCGAGGCGCATTTGCTGGGGGACAAGGTGGAGTATGACGAAGAAGCAGGGACTTTGATTATCAAAGGGCTGCCGACCACTCTGGTGGACCAGCTCAAGCGGCGTAAAGACTGATCAGTACCGGGGCTGCTTCGTAGCCCAGGCCATCTCAAGCCGAGCCGATGAGATAAGACGCCACCAGCGCCTCCTTCGCCGACTTGCGCAGCCGCTTTACCAGCCGCTCCTGGCGCAATGCCTCGCCCTTGTCCGGCCATTGCTCCACATAGACCAGCGCCTGCGCCGGGCTGGTCTTGAAGTAACGGGCGCCTTGCCCCTTCTGATGCGCCAGGAAACGCCGCTGCGGGTCATCGCTGATACCGCAGTACAACGAGCCATTGGCCGCCCGAACCAGGTAGACATACCAGGGTTTCATTGCCTGATCCGGAACTTGTTCACTCACGACGCCTGCTCTTTCCATCATTAGTTTGGTGAGCCCACTCATTGAGGGCTTCATCATGCTCGACTCATATACCCGCACCGGTCTGGGTGCAGTGTTGCTTGCGGCTGCGTTCAGCGCCCAGGCCTCGATTGGCGCACGAACCGCCGAACAGATGCAGAACAACTACAACGCCACCCCGGCGCAATGCGCGGGCAATGCCGTACCGGCCCACGCCTGTTCGGGTGTGCTGCTCAGATCAACCAAGCCTTCGCCGCATTACCACACCTGGCATCATAGCCAGAACAGCAAGGACAAGGGCGGCGTTTCATTCTCGTACTTGCGTAGCGATATTCCCACAACGCGGTTGGCTGCCGACGGCCGCAGCGGCTTCACCCTGTACCCTCTGTTGCAGCGCCCAAAGGGCTCGCTGTGGTATGAAATGCTCTGCGCCTGGCCAACTGACGGCGACTCGTGGGAGCGCGATACACGGGGCTGCGGCGACAATCGGCAATCCGCTGAAGTGGAAGCCGCCTGCCACGAGCAAGGCGTGCTCACCGCCGAAGACTGGATGGCCCGGTTCAGCGAAAGCGGTGACTACAAACGCCAGTGTGCGTTTGATGTCCGGCGGGCCCGAGTCCCGGAACGGGCCGACGCCTTCTATCAAAGCGTACGCGCCAAACAGCTGTATGCCCAGCACATGCCATTCCCGTGGAACGAGATTGTGATCGGCACCTGGGATGAAGCAAACGCCGAGAAGCTGCCGATTCAATCTTTCTTCCATATCGAAGGGGAGCATGGCGCATTGCAGCAGGCACAGGCAGACCAGCAGGACTGGCACAACACCAATGGCACTTTCATTCCGGTCATCCGCATTCGACTACCGGACAACCTGCAGGAAAATGCCCGGTTCAGTTACCACGAGGGGGATCAGGCCGTACCTGCGCCTTGAGCATGCTGGTACGCCCGCAGGCCGTTGAACGCTTGCTTGCGTACCTTGTTCTGCAACATTGGCGACCAGCCTAGCAGTACGCCAGGCACACCCAACGCCTGCCGCGACCAGCGCCACAGGTCGAAAGTGTCGTCGTGCTGGCAGATCAGCCCATCGCGAATCACAAAGCGCGCCTGAATGTCATTGACCACCACTCGGCCAGTCTGGCTGAACAGGTAAGTCGCCACCCAGTGCGCGCCCCCACCACGCTCATCGGCACGGACACTGTCGTAGGTCAGGGTGAAGTTCTTGGCTCGGCTGGTGAGCATCCGCCACATGTCGCCAGCGTCCCGGCCACGCAGGGTGCCGAACACCGGGTCGCTGAAGACGATATCGTCGCTGTAGCAGGCAATCATCGCCTCGGCATCCAGGCGCTGGAAGGCTTGGTAGAAGCGTGTGATCAGGTCGCGGTTGGCGTCGCTCATGTGGGGATAGTCCGTCCTGGGGTCGAAAGCAGCACGATAAGCTGCACCGCAGGCTTACGCCAGTGCCGGCCTGTTCGCGGCGATTCGGTGCTTCGATGCAACCGCGAACAAACTGGTACAGGCAACGTCTTTCTCAGACTTTTTCGCTGCTGACCTGCACATGCAGCGCCCGCCCAGCCCCCAGCCCAAACACAATGGCACCTATCCCAAGCACAGCAAAAATCCAGCCCAGCGCCGCCCATCCCCCGGTCAGGTCATGCACCAACCCCACTGCAAACGGCCCCATCGACGCCAGCGTGTAACCTACGCCCTGGGCCATGCTCGACAGGTTCGCGGCAACGTGGGCGTCCTTCGAGCGCAACACGATCAAGGTCAGCGCCAAGGCGAAGGTACCGCCCTGCCCCAGGCCCAACACCACCGCCCACCCCCACAGTCCGGAAAGCGGCGCATACAGGCATCCGAACAACCCCGCCAGGGTGATCAGCATGACCAGCACGATCGCCAGGCGCTGGTCATTGCCGCGGGTGGCCAGCCAGGGCGCGCTGAGCGAGCTGATCAGTTGCACGATCACCGACCCCGACAGCACCAGCCCTGCCTCGGTCGGGCTCAGGCCACGGCCGATCAGGATCGAGGGCAACCAGCCAAAGACGATGTAGGCCAGCGACGACTGCAAGCCCATGTACAGGGTAACCTGCCAGGCCAGCGGATCGCGCCACAGGCCACGCACGCGATAAGCCACCTTGTGCAGGCCATGCCCCTGGCGCGCCTGGGGCAGCCACACCAGCATGGCCAGCAAGGCCGGCAGTACCCAGAAGCCCAGGCCCAGCGCCCAACTGCCATCGAAATGCTGGGCCAAAGGCACGGTGGCACCTGCCGCCATGGCCGCGCCCAGGCACAAGGCCATGGTGTACACACCGGTTAACGTACCCGCATGCTGCGGGAAGTCGCGCTTGACGATCCCGGGTAATAGCACACCGATAATACCGATGCTGGCACCCGCCATCAGGCTGCCGAAAAACACCCCAATGGCGCCGAAGGTGCTTCGCACCAGAATACCCAGCGCCAGCGTCAGGAGGATGCCGAGAATCACCCGCTCGCTGCCAAAGCGCCGCGCCAACACAGGCGCCAGCGGTGCAAACAAGCCCAGGCAGAGCACCGGCAAGGTGGTCAGCAAGCCCGCTTGCGAGGCATTTAGCCCCAGGCCATCGGAGACCTGGCCCAGCACCGGCGCCATGCTCGACAGCGCCGGGCGCAGGTTAAGCGCCACCAGCACCAGGCCCAGCAGCAGCAACCAGGGCCGCCTTGGCAGCGCGGGCTGCTGCTGAACCTGCTCGTCGTCAGCCTCGGCGTCGATCAGCAATTCTTCGAGGTCCCGCGGGTTCGGCGGGGTGTTGCGGGTGATGGATTCAGCCATGGCCTTCTCGGGTTCAGGATTCGATGAGGGTACGGCTCAGGCGCTTGGCCCGCTCCGCGTCGCGTTGCTCGATGGCGTCGAGGATCTGCCCATGCAGGTCGAACGTGGCCTGGCAGCGTGGCACGGTGGCCATGTTGTGTTGCAGCGCGGCAGCCACCACCCCGGAAAAGTAGCGATACAACTCGCTTAACGCCGGGTTGTGGGCGGCATCGACCAACCGTTGGTGGAACACCAGGTCGCAGGCCACATAGGTATCGACATCCCCGTGAAAGTGCCCGGCACTGCCGGCAAGGGCATCGCGAAGCGCCTGCAGGTCGGCTTCGGTACGCCGCACCGCTGCCAGGGCAATGGCCTCGGTTTCGAGGATATGCCGGGTTTCCCGGGCCTGCTCAGCCGTGCAGCGGGACATTGCCTGCACCGCCTGCAACGGATCCTGGGCAGTGCGCAGGTAGCTGCCATCGCCTTGGCGGATTTCGACCAGGCCACTGAAAGCCAGCACGCGCATGGCCTCACGCACGGTATTACGGCTGATCCCCAACTGCTGGGCCAGTTCCGGTTCGGTCGGCAGACGCTGGCCGACCTGCCAATGGCCCAACACGATTCGCTCGCGCATGCGCTCCACCGCCAGCTCTACCAAGGAACGCTTGGTCAACTCTGTAGTCATGCCATTCAACCAATCATCCGACGAATTAGCTCAAGTTACTGGATAGTGGTTAACAGCGCAAACCGCCTGGTATTTCTGCCAGTTGTGCAGGAGAAGGCGAATTGCAACGCTCGCCGGGTACTCCCAGGAAGATACCAACATGCGACTGGCAAGCCTGCTGCTAATGCTGTTCCTGACCCTGCTGCCTGGCTGTGAGCCGAGCCGCCAACCCAGCCGGCCAAAGGCATTGTTCATCGGCCTGGACGGCGTGCAGCTGCAGGAATATCTGCAGCTGGGCGACGCCACGAACCTGACGCAACGGCTGTACCATGGCAGGGCCTACGCCGGGGGCGTGAACGGCAAAGCCAGTGAGCAACCCACCTTGAGCGGCCCCGGTTGGGTCACCCTGCTGACAGGCGTCTGGAGCAACAAACATGGCGTCGACTCGGACGCCGAGTCCCTGCGGGTGAACCCGGCATTTCCCAGCCTCTTCAAGCGGTTGCGCCTGGCCTTGCCCAACGCTTACCTCTCCAGCATCGTCAACTGGCACCCCATCAACACAGCGTTCCTGCTGGAAGACGCCCACGGCGCCGACGTGCGCGAAAGTGGTTTGACGGATGCACAGGTGATCGATCGCGCCTTGCAGATACTCACCGATACGCCCGCAGACTTCACCTTCGTTCAACTGGACGAGCCGGACCAGGTGGGCCACAACCAGGGGTACGGCGAGCGTTACCAACAGGCATTGCGCAAGGTTGACAGCGAGCTCGGTCGGCTGCTGGACAAGGTAGACCAGCGACGTCACATGTTCCCGCAGGAAGACTGGCTGGTGATCGTCAGCACCGATCACGGTCGCGATTATTGGGGCAAAGGCCACGGCAGCGCTTCGGAGCAGGAAAAAAGCATCTTCATCGCCAGCAACAAACCGCTGAATCAGGAACTGACCGAACTGAGCGTGCCCGCGGAAATGCCAGGGCCCGACAACCTGTACGGCCTTCCCGCGCAGACCTCGGTGGCGCCCACTGTGTTACGCCATATGGGCCTGAGGTTGCAGCCGGAGTGGCTATTGGACGGCACGCCCTTGCTCGGTGATACGGGCGTGCGCAAGGCGCGGGCTGATGAGCACAAAGGGCGACTGCGCTGGAACAGCGATGCCAATGGCTACCTGACGATACTGAAGAATGGGCATGTGGTTGCCCAAGTAGCAGCCAGGGCCGAGCAATGGACCGACCCTGAAGGCATGGGGCAGCAGAACGACTATGCGCTGGTGCTGGACGGCACACCGGTGGCGGTGCGCAACAGGCCGGCGGCCAAGACGTTTGCCATAGAAGAGATCAGCTATTAAGCAGGACGCGCTTTCTGCTGGAGCAGCCTTATACCGCTAAAGGGCCACGTAACAGCAGAAAGCGATGCCGGTCAGTTCAACGCATCAAGCAGCGCCTGGTTCATCTCTGGCGTGCCGATGGTAATGCGCAGGAACTGGGCGATCCGCGCCTGTTTGAAGTGCCGCACGATCACACCCTGCTCGCGCAGGCGCGCTGCCAGCTCGGCGGCATCCTGTTGCGGGTGGCGAGCAAAGATGAAGTTGGCAGCCGATGGCAGCACTTCAAAGCCCTTGGCCTGCAACTGGGCTACCAACAGCTCGCGGCTGTCGATCACCTTGCGGCAGGTTTCCTCGAAGTAAGCGCGGTCTTCGAACGCCACTGCCGCACCGACGATTGCCGCACGGTCCAGCGGGTACGAGTTGAAGCTGTTCTTGATCCGCTCCAGCGCCTCGATCAGGTCCGGATGCCCCACTGCCAGGCCTACCCGCAAGCCAGCCAGCGAGCGCGACTTCGACAGGGTCTGGGTAACCAGCAGGTTGTCATAGCGGTCAACCAGGCTGATGGCGGTTTCGCCACCGAAATCGATGTAGGCTTCATCCACCACCACCACCGAATCACGGTTGGCCTGCAGCAACTGTTCCACTGCCTGCAGCGGCATCAAGCAGCCGGTGGGTGCATTGGGGTTGGGGAAAATGATGCCGGCATTGGGCTTGTTGTAGTCTTCGATGCGGATCTGGAACTGCTCGTCCAGCGCTACTTGTTCGAAGGCGATGCCATACAGCCCACAGTAGACCGGATAGAAGCTGTAGCTGATGTCCGGGAACAGCAGGGGTGCATCGTGCTGGAACAGGCCGTGGAAGATGTGCGCCAGCACCTCGTCCGAGCCATTGCCGACAAACACCTGCGCGGTGGTCACACCGTAGTATTCGGCCACGGCCTGCTTAAGCCGGTCACCATTCGGGTCCGGATACAGCCGCAGGTTATCGTTGAGCTCGCCGCGCATGGCCTCCAGCGCCTTGGGCGAAGGGCCGTAGGGGTTTTCGTTGGTGTTCAACTTGACCAACCGTGCCAGCTTGGGCTGCTCGCCCGGCACGTATGGCACCAGACCCTTGACGAAGGGGCTCCAGAATCGACTCATGCTCAGTTCCCCTTCTCTTGGGCCAGGATACGGTATTCAGCGCTGCGGGCGTGGGCGGTCAGCGACTCGCCACGGGCCAGGACCGAAGCAGTGTGGCCCAGCTCGGACGCACCTTGTTCGGAGCAGAAGATGATCGAAGAACGCTTCTGGAAGTCATACACCCCCAGCGGCGACGAGAAACGCGCGGTGCCGGACGTTGGCAGTACGTGGTTAGGACCGGCGCAGTAATCGCCCAGCGCTTCGCTGGTGTGGCGGCCCATGAAGATCGCGCCTGCGTGGCGAATCTGCGGCAGCCAGGCCTGCGGGTCGGCTACCGACAGCTCCAGGTGCTCTGGCGCAATGCGGTTGGCGACCTCGATGGCCTGCTGCATGTCCCGCACCTGGATCAGGGCGCCACGGCCATTGATCGACTTCTCGATGATTTCGGCGCGCTCCATGGTCGGCATCAGCTTGTCGATGCTGGCGGCAACACGGTCGAGGAAGGCGGCATCCGGGCTGACCAGAATGGCCTGGGCATCTTCATCGTGCTCGGCCTGGGAGAACAGGTCCATGGCGATCCAGTCCGGGTCGGTCTGGCCGTCACACACCACGAGGATTTCGGACGGGCCGGCGATCATGTCGATGCCCACCTGGCCAAATACGTGGCGCTTGGCGGTGGCAACGTAGATGTTGCCCGGGCCGACGATCTTGTCCACCTGCGGCACGCTCTCGGTGCCGTAGGCCAACGCCGCGACGGCCTGGGCACCACCGACGGTGAACACGCGATCGACACCGGCAATGCACGCAGCGGCCAGCACCAGCTCGTTGACCTCGCCACGTGGGGTCGGCACCACCATCACCACTTCAGCTACACCGGCCACCTTGGCCGGGATGGCGTTCATCAGCACCGAAGACGGGTACGACGCCTTGCCGCCCGGCACATACAGACCGGCACGGTCCAAGGGCGTGACTTTCTGCCCCAGCACGGTGCCATCGGCTTCGGTGTACTGCCAGGAATCCTGCTTCTGCCGCTCGTGGTAGATGCGCACACGCTCAGCGGCTTTTTCCAGCGCTTCGCGCTGCACCGGGGTAATGCGGGTCAGCGCCAGCTCCAGGCGGTCGCGCTTGAGGATCAGGTCGTCAATCGACTTGGCGTCAACACCATCGAAACGCTGGGTAAATTCCACCAGCGCCGCGTCGCCGCGCTCACGCACAGCCTTGATGATATCGAGCACGCGCTGGTTGACCGCGTCATCGGACACACTTTCCCAGCTCAGCAGATGATCCAGATGTCGGGCGAAATCCGGATCAGCAGCATTGAGACGGGCAATTGCAGTGGACACGGTCATGGCGAGGGCCTCGATTATTAGCGAATGCTCAGGCGCCCTAGGCTACCAGTCCATCCGCGCGGGCACCCGAGAAAAATGGCTATGACGCGGATAGACGGGCGCGACCGCGAGGGTCGCGCGCAGGAGGTATCAGCCGCGGTGTCGCGATTCGACCGCCCCGCGCAGGGTGTCGATCAGACTCTGGATACGGGCATGCTGCATTTTCATGGAGGCCTTGTTGACCACCAGGCGCGAGCTGATCGTGGCGATCAGTTCCTGGGGCTCCAGGCCGTTGGCACGCAGGGTGTTGCCGGTGTCGACCACGTCGATGATCTTGTCGGCGAGGTTGATCAGCGGTGCCAGTTCCATCGAGCCATACAGCTTGATGATGTCAACCTGACGGCCCTGTTCGGCGTAGTAGCGCTTGGCTACGTTGACGAACTTGGTGGCGACCCGCAGGCGGCCCTTGGGCTCGGCAGCACCGACTGCACCAGCAGTCATCAGCTTGCACTGGGCAATCTGCAGGTCCAGCGGCTCATACAGGCCCTGGCCACCGTACTCCATCAGCACGTCCTTGCCGGCCACACCCAGGTCGGCGGCACCATGCTCGACATAGGTCGGCACGTCGGTGGCACGCACGATCAGCAGGCGCACGTCGGCCTGCGTGGTGGGGATGATCAGTTTGCGGCTCTTGTCCGGGTTCTCGGTCGGCACGATGCCGGCCTCGGCCAGCAACGGCAAGGTATCGTCGAGAATACGGCCTTTGGAAAGCGCGATGGTCAACATTGGAACGTCGGTCCTTAAGCGGCTACTGCCGGCCAGGTCATCGACCTGGCCGCATTCAATTCGAATGGTGCGTCCATGCACCAGTGGGCTACTAGCCCGGTACGCGGCGGATTTTCGCGCCGAGCATCTGCAGTTTTTCTTCGATGCACTCGTAGCCACGGTCAATGTGGTAGATGCGGTCGATCAGGGTATCGCCTTCGGCTACCAGTGCCGACAGCACCAGGCTGGCGGAAGCACGCAGGTCGGTGGCCATCACCGGGGCGCCCTTCAGCGTCTTGACCCCGGTGACGATGGCGGTGTTGCCTTCGACCTGGATCTGCGCACCCATGCGGTGCATTTCGTACACGTGCATGAAGCGGTTTTCGAAGATGGTTTCGATGACTGCACCAGTGCCCTCGGCAATGGCGTTCAGCGAAATGAACTGCGCCTGCATGTCGGTCGGGAATGCCGGGTACGGGGCGGTGCGCAGGTTGACGGCTTTTGGCCGCTTGCCATGCATGTCCAGCTCGATCCAGTCTTCACCGGTGTTGATGTCGGCGCCGGCTTCCTTGAGTTTTTCCAGTACCGCTTCAAGGATGGTCGGGTCGGTGTCCTTGACCTTGACGCGGCCACCGGTTACGGCAGCGGCAACCAGGTAGGTACCGGTTTCGATGCGGTCAGGCATTACGCGGTAGCTGGCCGATGCCAGGCGCTCGACGCCATCGATGATGATGGTGTCGGTGCCAGCGCCCTGGATGTTGCCGCCCATGGCGTTGATGAAGTTGGCCAGGTCGACCACTTCAGGCTCGCGCGCGGCGTTCTGCAGCACGCTGCGGCCCTTGGCCAGGGCAGCGGCCATCATGATGTTCTCGGTACCGGTAACGCTGACGGTATCGAAGAAGAAGTGCGCACCGCGCAGGCCACCTTCCGGCGCCTTGGCCTTGATGTAGCCGCCTTCGACTTCAATCTTCGCGCCCATGGCTTCGAGGCCACGGATGTGCAGGTCGACCGGGCGCGAGCCAATGGCGCAACCGCCAGGCAGGGCCACTTCGGCCTCACCGAACCGAGCGACCATCGGGCCCAGCACCAGGATCGAGGCACGCATGGTCTTGACCAGCTCGTAAGGCGCGACCAGGGTCTTGATAGTACGCGGGTCGATCTCCACCGCCAGCTTTTCGTCGATCACCGGCTCAATGCCCATGCGCCCGAACAGCTCGATCATGGTGGTGATGTCGTGCAGGTGTGGCAGGTTGCCCACGGTGACCGGGCCATCGGCCAGCAGGGTCGCCGCCAGAATCGGCAGGGCTGCGTTCTTCGCGCCCGAAATGCGGATCTCGCCGTCAAGGCGAGCGCCGCCAGTAATAATCAGTTTGTCCATTGGAATCTCGCCGCCAAGTTGGCTCAGGTGCGCTCAGCCCAGGCTGCGCTGCTGAAAAATTTCATGGTTACCGCATGGATGCTGCCATTGGCGATCCACGGATTCAGGTGAGCATAGATCGCCTGCTGGCGTTTGACCGGGCTCAGGCCAGCCAACTCGTCGCTGATCACGTTCAACTGGAAGTTGCAGCCTTCGCCTTCAACTTCGACCCGGGAACCCGGCAATTTCTCTTCAAGGAAGCTTTTAACTTCTACGGCCTGCATGCTCAACCTCAATCGGCGCCCGATGCGCACGGGTCGGCCATCATACAAAAAAGCCCCTCGCCTGCGAAGCCCAACGAGGGCTTCGCTGACCGAGGGGCCATCATCCGTGCCGGGCCATCAGGTTGCCAGCACTTCATCGAGGTCATAGACCTCGGCAATTTCACGCATGTCGTCAGGCATGCCGCGCACCTGGCAAGCCTTGCCGGCCGCCTGGGCATCACGCATGAACGCCAGCAGCAGCGACAGGCCGACACTGGTGGAGCGCTGTACTGCCGTGCAATCAAGCACCAGTTGCGCGTCACGGCTAGCCGCGATCAACGCCTTGCCTTGCTTGCGCAAGGCCGGCCCGCTGCGGAAGTCCAGCACGCCGGCCAGGCACAACACGCCCGGCTCGACCATGCTTACGGCAGCCTCGCTCATTTGACGGTCTTCTCCGGCGAGCTGTCGGCAGTCTGCTTGGCCTTGGCCACTTCGCCGGCCCAGCCGTCGATGGTCTTGTCCAGGTCGTTGCCGTTGCGCTGCATGGCATCGGCGAACTGGTCGCGGAACAGCTTGCCGATATTGATGCCGTTGACGATGACGTTACGCACCTTCCACTCACCGGCGATGTTTTCCAGGGTGTACTGCACCGGGTATACGGCACCGTTGTTGCCGGTGACCTTCATGCCGACGCTGGCACGCTTGCCGTCATCAGCCTTGGCCGGGTCGACGGTAATGCCCTGGTTGTTGTACTCCAACAGCGCGTTGCCGTAGAACTGCATCAGGCTGCGCTTGAAGTTTTCCTGGAAGCGCTGCATCTGCTCCGGGGTAGCCTTGCGCGAGTACTTGACGGTCATGATGCTGCGGGAAATACCGTCCGCGTCCACCACCGGGCCAAGAATGCGGTTGAGCGCATCGTAGAAGGCGTTGGGGTTGGACTTGTACTGTTCCTTGTTGGCCTTGAGGTCGCCGAGCAGTTCAGTGGTGGTGCCCTGAACCACATCGTGCGGGGTTTGCGCCGCCATGGTCAGCAGGGGGAAGGCCGCCAGCAGAACCAGCAGGCCACGTCGCAGGATCGAAATCATGGAAACTCCTTAATTAGCCGGTTGCGCTTCTTTCGGTTCCTTGCCAACGGAGTTGAGCAGGAACTTGCCAATCAGATCTTCCAGCACCAGTGCCGACTGGGTGTCGTGGATGGTCGCGCCGTCCTTGAGCACTTCGTCCTCACCGCCCACGCTGATGCCGATGTACTTCTCGCCAAGCAGACCAGCGGTCAGGATCGAGGCAGTGGAGTCGGTCGGCAGGTTGTCCACCGACTTGTCCAGCTGCAAGGTCACCCGACCGGTGTAGGAATCACGGTCCAGATCGATGGCGGTGACCTTGCCGATGGTCACGCCGGCCATGGTCACTTTAGCTCTGACCGTCAAACCGGCGATATTGTCGAAGTAGGCATAAACTTTATAGGTATCGCTGCTCGGGCTGGCCGACAGCCCGCTGACACGCAGGGCCAGCAGCAGCAGCGCCAGGATCCCGGCCAGGAGGAACAGGCCGACACCGATTTCCAGGGTGCGGTTTTGCATCAGAAATCTCCAAACATCAAGGCGGTCAGAATAAAGTCCAGACCCAGCACTGCCAACGAGGCGTAGACCACGGTCTTGGTGGTGGCACGGCTGATCCCTTCTGAGGTGGGCTCGCAGTCGTACCCCTGGAAAACGGCGATCCAGGTCGTGACGAAGGCGAATACCAGGCTCTTGATCAAGCCGTTGAGCACGTCGTCGGTGAAAGAAACACTGTTCTGCATGTTGGCCCAGAACGAGCCTTCGTAGACGCCCAGCCAGTCCACCGCCACCCACGACCCGCCCCAGATGCCAACCACGCTGAAGATCAGCGCCAGCAACGGCAGCGAGATGAAACCGGCCCACAGGCGTGGTGCAACGATGTACTTGAGCGGGTCGACGCCGATCATTTCCAGGCTCGACAGCTGCTCGGTGGACTTCATGTTGCCAATTTCGGCGGTCAGGGCGGAACCGGCGCGACCGGCGAACAGCAATGCTGTCACCACCGGGCCAAGCTCACGCAGCAGGGTCAGGGCGACCATCTGCCCCACCGCCTGCTCCGAGCCGTACTTGGTCAGGATGCTGTAGCCCTGCAGCGCCAGCACCATGCCGATGAACACGCCTGACACCACGACGATCGCCAGCGACAGCACGCCCACCGAGTACAGCTGCTTGGTCAGCAACTGGAAGCCGCCACCGATGCCGCCGCGACCGACCAGTGCATGGAACAGGAACAGGCAGGAGCGCCCCAGTACCGCCACCACGTCGATTGCCGAGCGGCCCAGCAGGCGGACACGTTCGAGTAAGGATTTTCTGCGCATCAACGCGCCCCCAGCAGGTCGGCGCGGTAGTCAGGCGCAGGAAAGTGAAAGGGAACCGGGCCGTCCGGGTCGCCTTTCATGAACTGACGAATCCGCGGGTTGTCCGAGCCCATCAGCTCGTCAGGCGTGCCTTGGCCCAGCACCTGGCCATCACCGACCACATAGATGTAGTCCGCGATACTGGCGGTTTCCGCCAGATCATGGGAAACCACGATGCTGGTGATGCCCAGGGCATCGTTGAGCAGACGGATGAGGCGCACCAGTACGCCCATGGCGATCGGGTCCTGGCCGACGAACGGTTCGTCGTACATGAGAATCTGCGGGTCCAGGGCAATCGCCCGGGCCAGTGCGACACGGCGCTTCATGCCACCGGACAGCTCGTCGGGCATCAGGTCGATGGCACCGCGCAGGCCCACGGCCTGCAGCTTCATCAACACGATGTCACGGATCATTTCGTCCGACAGCTGCGTATGCACGCGCAACGGGAACGCAACGTTCTCGAACACATCGAGGTCGGTGAACAATGCACCGCTCTGGAAGAGCACCCCCATTTGCTTGCGGGCGTCGAACAGGTCACTGCGCGACAGCGTCGGCAGGTTCTGCCCGGCAACCCATACCTCACCGCCGGAGGGGCGCAGCTGCGCGCCCATCAGGCGGAGCAACGTGGTCTTGCCGCAACCCGATGGCCCCATGATACCGGTGACCTTGCCGCGCGGGATGCGAATGTCGACGTTGCTGAAAATGCTGCGCGAACCGCGTTTGAAGGTAACACCCTTCAACTCGACCGCGTAGGCGCTATCCACACTCATCTAGACTCCTTGCTGATGCAGCCTCGTCCATATGGACGCCGGCCTCCATCTGGAAGGCACACGCACCCCTGACAGGCCGAATAGCGGCGAACTATAGCACCGCTGACAGCGCCGCCCCAAGGCCGGGCAACGAGTCGTTCAGCGCCGCGACAGGCAGGTCGGTGTTTTACCTGTGGCAATCGAAAGCGTGAGGGTTTCTTACATTGCGGCTATAATCGCCGCCTTTTCATCAGGCATTGCTTTTTCGACATGAGCCAATCCAGCGAGCTGATCCAATCCGCCCAACGCACCCTGCGCCTGGAACTCGAGGCCGTAGAGGGCCTGCTGGCGCGCATCGACGACAATTTCGTCAAGGCCTGCGAACTGATCCTGGCCAGCAAGGGCCGGGTCGTCGTGGTCGGCATGGGCAAGTCCGGGCACATCGGCAACAAGATCGCCGCGACCCTGGCCAGCACCGGTACCCCGGCGTTTTTCGTGCATCCGGCCGAAGCCAGCCATGGTGACATGGGTATGATCACCCGCGACGATGTCATCCTTGCCCTGTCGAATTCCGGCAGCACTGCCGAAATCGTCACCCTGCTGCCACTGATCAAGCGCCTGGGCATCAAGCTGATCAGCCTGACCGGCAATCCCGCTTCACCGCTGGCCCAGGCCGCCGAGGTCAACCTTGACGCCCGCGTCGAGCAAGAGGCTTGCCCGCTGAACCTGGCCCCCACCTCCTCGACCACCGCATCGCTGGTGCTGGGCGACTGCCTGGCCATCGCCCTGCTCGAGGCCCGCGGCTTCACGGCCGAGGACTTCGCCTTCTCGCACCCTGGCGGTGCGCTGGGCCGCCGCCTGCTGCTGAAGGTCGAAAACGTGATGCACGCCGGCGATGAGCTGCCTCAGGTACCTCGGGGCACCCTGCTCAAGGACGCGCTGCTGGAAATGTCCCGCAAAGGCCTGGGCATGACCGTGATCGTCGAAGCCGATGGCAAGCTGGCCGGAATCTTCACCGACGGCGATCTGCGCCGCAGCCTGGACCGCAACATCGATGTACACACTACCCTGATCGACCAGGTCATGACCGTTCATGGCAGAACCGCGCGCGCCGAAATGCTCGCCGCCGAGGCCCTGAAAATCATGGAAGACCATAAAATCGGCGCGCTGGTGGTGGTGGACCGCGAGGACCGCCCGACCGGCGCCCTGAACATGCACGACCTGCTGCGCGCCGGCGTGATGTAAGGAGCGATGGAATGAACCAGGACCTCATGCAACGCGGCAAAAGCATCAAGCTGGCAGTGTTCGACGTGGACGGCGTGCTCACCGACGGGCGCCTGTACTTCCTCGAGGACGGCAGCGAATTCAAGACCTTCAACACGCTCGACGGCCAGGGCATCAAGATGCTCATGAATTCTGGCGTGACCACCGCGATCATCAGCGGGCGCAAGACCCCGGTGGTCGAGCGCCGGGCGAAGAACCTCGGCATCCCGCACCTGTACCAGGGCCGCGAGGACAAATTGGTGGTGCTTGACGGCCTGCTCGCCGAACTGGGCCTAAGCTATGATCAAGTGGCCTACCTGGGGGACGACCTGCCCGACCTGCCAGTCATCCGCCGGGTAGCACTGGGCATGGCGGTCGCCAATGCCGCGCCGTTCGTACGCCAGCATGCCCACGGCGTGACCCAGGCACGGGGCGGCGAAGGCGCGGCCCGTGAATTCTGCGAACTGATCATGCAGGCCCAGGGTACCCTGGACGCTGCCAACGCCAACTACCTGTAAGGCTGCCCATGTTCAGCAAGAAAGCCCGAAACATTGTGCTGCTCGGGGCGATCGCCGCCCTGCTGGTAGCCATTGGCTACTGGAATGTCAGCCCGGAAAGCTTCCTCGACAAGCCAGTAGCCCAGGTTGACGAAAGCGCCATCGACTATTACGCGATCAATGCCCACAGCCTGCAGTTCCTGCCCGATGGCAAACTGCAGTACGAAATGACCGCGGACAAGGTCGAACACCTCAAGGCCAGTGAAATCACCCTGCTGACCACCCCGGACCTGCACTTGTACCGCGGTACCGAGTTCCCGTGGCACGTACAGAGCACCCGCGCCGAGGTGAACCCGGACGGCACCGAGGTCGAACTGATCGACAACGTCCGGGTTGCCCGCACCGACGAAAAACAGCGCGAAATCATCATTACCAGCTCACGCATGACCGTGTTCCCGCAGAAGCAATATGCGCAGACCGAGCAAGCCGTTAGAATCGACGGCGCCGGTGGCACAACTACGGGCAAAGGAATGAAAGCGTATTTGAAAGAAGGCAAGATGGACTTGCTCTCTAACGTAAGAGGACAGTATGAGGCTCGTTAAAACCCTCCCCCTTTTGCTCAGCCTGAGCGCAGCACTGGGAAGCGCGAGCGCCCTCGCCCTGCCGAATGACCGTGACCAGCCTATTCGCATCCAGGCCGATAATGCCCACCTGGATGACAAGCAAGGCGTGGCCACCTACACCGGCGATGTGATCATCACCCAGGGTTCGATGATGATCAAAGGCAACACCGTGACCATCACTCGCTCCGCCTCTGGCGATATCGACGTGGTGACCTCGGTGGGCAACCTGGCCTACTTCGAGCAGCAGCAGAGCGCGGCCAAGCCGGACAAGATGAAAGGCTGGGGCGTAACCATCCAGTACCAGTCGCAAAAAGACCTGGTGATCCTTACCGATCGCGCCAAGGTCGAAAACGAAGGCAACACCACCGAGGGCGAGAAAATCGTCTACAACACCCAGACCCAGGTGGCGACCGCCGGTCGTGGTGGCAACGTGACCTCACCGCGTCAGCGTATCGACATGGTGATCCAGCCCAAGAAGAAGGCCGAGTAAATGGCAACCCTCAAAGCCCAGCACCTGGCCAAGAGCTACAAGGGGCGACAGGTGGTACGTGACGTCAGCCTGTCAATCGACAGCGGCCAGATCGTCGGCCTGCTCGGCCCCAACGGCGCCGGCAAGACCACCTGCTTCTACATGATCGTCGGGCTGGTCCAGGCCGAACAGGGCCGGGTGCTGATCGATAGCCTCGATGTCAGCCATCAGCCCATGCACGGCCGTGCCCGCGCCGGCATCGGCTACCTGCCGCAGGAAGCGTCGATTTTCCGCAAGCTGTCGGTGGCCGATAACATCATGGCCATCCTCGAGACCCGCAAGGACCTCGACCGCGACGGCCGGCGCAAAGAGCTGGAAAGCCTGCTGCAGGAGTTCCACATCAGCCATATCCGCGACAACCTCGGCATGAGCCTGTCCGGCGGTGAACGCCGTCGCGTCGAGATTGCCCGTGCACTGGCGACCGCGCCCAAATTCATCTTGCTGGACGAACCCTTTGCCGGTGTCGACCCGATCTCGGTCGGCGACATCAAGCAGATCATCCACCACCTCAAGGCCAAGGGCATCGGTGTACTGATCACCGACCACAACGTGCGCGAGACACTGGATATCTGCGAAACCGCCTATATCGTCAACGATGGCCGGCTGATCGCTGAAGGCGACGCCGAAACCATCCTGGCCAACGATCTGGTCAAAGAGGTTTACCTGGGCCACGAGTTCCGCCTCTGACCCTGGCACAGGCCTGGAGTACTGGCTAATAGCCCCGAGACCCGGGTTAAAGTTGTTACGGTACTCTAGGCAAACGCTACAATTTAAGGCATAAAACTTGCTTGATCTGGCGCCCCGGCGCCCTCGTGTAGTGGATGGCGCATGCGCGCCGGCGAACAAGGTATTAAGCCCCAGCCATGAAACCATCGCTCGTCCTAAAAATGGGCCAGCAACTGACGATGACACCGCAGTTGCAACAGGCCATCCGCCTGCTCCAGCTATCCACCCTGGACCTCCAACAGGAAATCCAGGAAGCGCTGGAGTCGAACCCGATGCTCGAACGTCAGGAAGACGGCGACGACTTCGACAATAGCGACCCGATGGCGGACAACGCCGAGAACAAGCCGGCCGCCGAAGTCCAGGACAACAGCTTCCAGGAAAGCACCGTGAGTGCCGACAACCTGGAAGACGGTGAGTGGAGCGAGCGTATCCCCAACGAGCTTCCGGTCGACACCGCCTGGGAAGACATCTACCAGACCAGTGCCAGCAGCCTGCCAAGCAACGATGACGACGAGTGGGACTTCACCACCCGCACATCGGCCGGCGAAAGCTTGCAAAGCCACCTGCTGTGGCAGCTGAACCTGGCCCCGATGTCCGACACCGACCGGCTGATCGCCGTGACCCTGATCGACAGCATCAACGGTCAGGGCTATCTGGAAGACACCCTCGAGGAGATCTGCGCAGGCTTCGACCCGGAGCTGGATATCGAGCTGGACGAGGTCGAAGCGGTGCTTCACCGCATCCAGCAGTTTGAACCGGCCGGCGTCGGCGCCCGCAACCTGGGTGAATGCCTGCTGCTGCAACTGCGCCAGCTGCCCGCCAACACCCCGTGGATGAGCGAAGCCAAGCGCCTGGTCACCGACTTCATCGATCTGCTCGGCAGCCGTGACTACAGCCAGCTGATGCGGCGCATGAAAATCAAGGAAGACGAGCTGCGCCAGGTGATCGAGCTGGTGCAAAGTCTCAACCCGCGCCCCGGTTCGCAGATCGAGTCCAGCGAACCCGAATACGTGGTACCTGATGTGATCGTGCGCAAGGACAGCGATCGCTGGCTGGTCGAGCTGAACCAGGAAGCCATCCCGCGCCTGCGCGTAAACCCGCAGTACGCCGGCTTCGTGCGACGAGCCGACACCAGCGCAGATAACACGTTCATGCGCAACCAGCTGCAGG
Source organism: Pseudomonas sp. BN607 (assembly GCF_029871175.1). Classification (NCBI taxonomy): domain Bacteria; kingdom Pseudomonadati; phylum Pseudomonadota; class Gammaproteobacteria; order Pseudomonadales; family Pseudomonadaceae; genus Pseudomonas; species Pseudomonas sp. BN607. The sequence goes on along the minus strand of NZ_SSOE01000015.1, from coordinate 94,169 downwards.
AAGCGCGCTGGTTCATCAAGAGCCTGCAAAGCCGCAACGAAACCCTGATGAAGGTGGCCACGCAAATCGTCGAGCACCAGCGTGGCTTCCTCGACCACGGCGACGAGGCCATGAAGCCGTTGGTGCTGCATGACATCGCCGAGGCAGTGGGCATGCACGAGTCGACGATTTCGCGGGTTACCACGCAGAAATACATGCATACCCCGCGTGGCATCTACGAACTGAAATACTTTTTCTCCAGCCACGTAAGCACCGCAGAAGGCGGAGAATGCTCGTCCACAGCGATCCGCGCGATCATCAAGAAACTGGTTGCGGCGGAAAATCAGAAAAAGCCATTGAGTGACAGCAAGATCGCTGGTTTACTGGAGGCACAAGGCATCCAGGTAGCCCGTCGCACCGTCGCCAAGTACCGCGAGTCCCTCGGCATCGCACCGTCGAGCGAGCGCAAGCGACTGATGTAGCCCCTGGGATGTGCCACAGCGTTTGTGGGGCAGGTGCAATACCTGCCTCTTTATGCACGGGCAACAAAGGAGAAGCTGTATGCAAGTCAATATCAGTGGACAGCATGTAGAAGTCACCCAGCCACTGCGCGATTACGTGCTTGAAAAGCTCGCCCGCGTGGAAAGTCACTTCGACAAGATCACCAACGTGCAGGTCATCATGAAGGTCGAGAAGCTGCAACAGAAGGTCGAGGCGACCCTGCAGATTCCCGGCGGTGAAGTGGTAGCCAACGCCGAACACGAAGACATGTATGCAGCGATCGACGCCTTGGCCGACAAGCTCGACCGCCAACTGAAAAAACACAAGGAAAAACAGCAAAGCTTGCTGCAAGGTGCAGCTGCCCGCTGATCCCCCTCATCCATGATCCGACTTGAAACCATCCTGACCCCCGGCCGTTCGCTTGTGAACGTGCCGGGCGGCAGCAAGAAGCGCGCCCTGGAAAAGGTCGCCACTGTCATCGCCGGCCAAGTACCCGAACTGGAGATGCAAGACGTCTTCGAAAAACTGGTCGCCCGGGAAAAACTCGGTTCGACCGGTTTTGGCAACGGCATTGCCATCCCGCACTGCCGCCTTGAAGGATGCTCCGCCCCGGTCAGCGCCCTGCTGCACCTGGAAGCCCCAATCGATTACGACGCCATTGATGGCGCGCCGGTGGACCTGCTGTTTGTCCTGCTGGTGCCTGAGGCCGCCACCGATGCGCATCTGGAACTGCTGCGCCAGATCGCCAGCATGCTCGATCGCAAGGAGGTCCGCGATCGCCTGCGTGCGGCCACCAGCAGTGAGGCCCTGTTCCAGGTTGTCCTGGACGTACAGAACGAGCATTGACCATGCGCTTGATCATTGTCAGCGGCCGCTCCGGCTCCGGCAAGAGCACCGCCCTCGATGTCCTGGAAGACAACGGTTTCTACTGCATTGACAACCTGCCTGCCGGGCTGCTGCCGCAGTTGGCGGAAAATGCACTGATCAACACTGAACTGCTGCAACCCAAGGTGGCCGTATCGATCGATGCGCGCAACCTGCCCAGCCACCTGACGCGCTTCCCGGAGCTGCTTGAAGACGCACGTGCCCGGCACATCCAGTGCGACGTGCTGTATCTGGATGCCGACGAAGACATACTGCTCAAGCGCTTCTCGGAAACCCGCCGGCGCCATCCGTTGACCAACGCCAACCGCTCGCTCGCCGAAGCGATCCGCGTAGAAAGCGAGTTACTGGGGCCGATCGCCGACCTGGCCGACCTCAAGATCGACACCACCAACCTGAACCTGTACCAGTTGCGTGACTCGATCAAGCTGCGCCTGCTCAACCAGCCCGAGCCTGGCACTGCGTTTCTGGTCGAGTCGTTCGGCTTCAAGCGCGGCATGCCGGTCGACGCCGACCTGGTGTTCGATGTGCGCTGCCTGCCCAACCCGTACTGGAAGCCCGAATTGCGCGAGCACTCCGGCCTCGATCAACCGGTTATCGATTACCTGGCCGCACAGCCGGATGTCGAAGACATGTATAACGATATCTCCAGCTACCTGCTCAAGTGGTTGCCACGCTTTGCCGCCAGCAACCGCGCCTACGTCACCATTGCCATTGGCTGCACTGGCGGTCACCACCGTTCGGTATACATCACCGAGCGCCTTGGTCAACAGTTGCAACAGTCCCTGAAAAACGTCCAGGTCCGCCACCGCGACCTCTAGCCCAAGGATCCACCCTACATGCCCGCCCGCGAAATCACCATCATCAACAAGTTGGGTCTGCATGCCCGGGCGGCAGCCAAGTTCGTCGGCGTGGCCGGCCGCTTCCCTTGCACAGTACGTGTAGGCCGCGCCCCGGACAAACTGGTGGATGGCAAGAGCATCATGGCGGTGATGATGCTGGCGGCTGGTAAAGGTACCCAGGTGCACCTGCACACCGAGGGTGAGCAGGACACCGATGCCATGGATGCGCTGGTCGAGTTGATCAACAACTTCTTCGACGAAGGCGAATAACCCGCAGTTTACCTGCGCTGCTCAGGATCGCCGGGGCCGCTGTGCGCCTCAAGCGCGACGCGAAGCCACCCCCACAGGCATCCCGATTGTCCTGACGACCGATCAGGACATCGCGGTATCCATCACCATCATCAGGCAGAAGCCAACACATAGCCCCAGGCTCGCCAAGCGATGATGGCCGTTGCTGCGCGATTCCGGGATGATCTCCTGGGTCACTACCAGCAGCATCGCCCCCGCCGCGCAGGCCAGGCCCAGCGGCAGTAGCAGTTCGGCAATGTTCACCAGCCAGGCACAGATCACTGCGGCCACCGGCTCGACCAAGCCTGACGCGGCGCCGATCAGGAAGGCCCTGAAGCGCGACATGCCCGCCCCGGCCAGCACCAGCGCAATGACCAACCCCTCAGGCACATCCTGCAAGGCAATGCCCATGGCCAGGCTGTCGGCATCGGCCATGCCACCACCGGCCGACACACCGATAGCCATGCCTTCGGGGATGTTGTGCGCGATGATGGCAATGACAAACAGCCAGATACGCGCAGCAATCACCGGCTGGTTGCCGGTGCCGACCAACGCTTCTGGCGAAGCGCCAGAGACCTTGAGGTCAACCAGAAACAGGCACAGCGCACCGAACAACAAGCCAAAGCTGATCAGGCCACCCGCCCCCCAAGGGCTGAAACCGATGGACTGGGCGGCGCCCAGCCCTGGGATGATCAGGGAAAACGCGGTGGCTGCCAGCATCACGCCAGCGCCGAAGCCCAGCAGCGTATCGGCCAGTGCCACCGGCATGTTGCGAATGACCAGTACCGGTACTGCGCCCAACGCCGTGCCGAGTGCGCATACTGCGCCGCCCTCCAGGGCGCGCAGCATGCGTGGCTCCAGGTCCAGCCAGGCAAGGCCACGCGCTACCAGCAGCGCGGTGCCGGCCAGCAAAAGCAAAGTCCCAAGCGCCAGGCGGAACAGGCGCACACTGCTGACAGACATCACCTCAGAGCGCATACCGGTTCGACTCACTTCAGGGCTTCGAGGTAACGGCGTGCCACTTCTGCCCAATCAATGACGTTGTAGAACGCACCGATGTATTCCGGACGACGGTTCTGATACTTCAGGTAGTAGGCATGCTCCCACACGTCCAGACCAAGGATCGGCGTATTCCCGTGCATGAGCGGGCTGTCCTGGTTGCCGCTGCTCTCCACCACCAGGGTTTTCTGCGGTGTGACACTGAGCCAGGCCCAGCCGCTGCCAAAGCGGGTCAGTGCAGCCTTGGTGAATGCCTCTTTGAAGGCCTCGAAACCGCCCAGTTGTGCAGCCACCGCTTGAGCCAACTGGCCGACAGGCTCACCACCGCCCCGCGGCGACATCACGGTCCAGAAGAGGCTGTGGTTGGCGTGCCCGCCACCGTGGTTGGTCACAGCACCGCGAAGGTGTTCCGGCAGTTGCTTGACCGCACCGACCAGTTTTTCCACCGGCCATTCAGCCCATTCGGTACCTTCGAGGGCGGCATTGAGGCCGTTGACGTAGGTCTGGTGGTGTTTGGTGTGGTGGATTTCCATGGTCTGGGCGTCGATGTGCGGTTCCAGCGCATCGTAGGCGTAAGGCATTGCAGGCAGGGTATGAGGCATGTCAGTGAATTCCGTAGGCATGGGTTCTGGGCGCCATGTGCGGCTGGCCAGCAAGTTCGCTGGCACCGGCACCCTGGCGGTTGAGCAGGCGTTCCGTACGCGGGTACTGGCCGTACTCGGCGATGAAACTCAGCAGTTCGGTGTAGGTGCGCCCACTGTGGCGCAAGGCGGCATCACGCAGCGGCTGCGGCAAGCGCGCCTCCTGGCTGGCCCGCAGCAGCCGCTGGTGAGCGGCGCACAGGTAGTCGGCGCTTTCCTGCGGTTGGTTCAGGCGCAGGTGCAGGTCGGCCAGGTTGTGGTGGGCGATGACGAACGCGGCCACCGCTTCGTCGACGTCATGCCAGCGCTCGAACAGCACCTGGGCCAGCGCCAAGGCTTGCAGGTAGTGTTCCCGGGCATCGACCAGCTCGCCTTGCTCGAATAGGCGGTTGGCGGTTTCCGTGGTGCGTTTCCAGTGCTGCATGGTGGTCTCCTGGGCGGCAACGCAGGGTCAGATGCCGCCAGCGGTGAGTTTTTCCGGATCCAGCAGCGCTTCAAGCTGGTCACGCGACAGGTCGGTGTGCTCCAGCGCCACATCGATGATCGGGCGGCCCTGCTTGTAGGCGGTCTTGGCGATTTCGGCGGCCTTGAGGTAGCCGATGATGGGGTTCAGCGCAGTGACCAGGATCGGGTTGCGCGCCAAAGCTTCCTTGAGCTTGCCCTCGTTGACCTTGAAGCTGGCGATGGCCTTGTCGGCCAGCAGGCGGCTGACGTTGGCCATCAGCTCGATGCTTTCCAGGAGGTTGCGGGCAATCACCGGCAGCATCACGTTCAGCTCGAAGTTGCCGGACTGGCCAGCCACGGCGATGGTGGCGTCATTGCCGATCACCTGCGCGGCGACCATGGCTGTGGCCTCCGGGATCACCGGGTTGACCTTGCCCGGCATGATCGAAGAGCCCGGTTGCAAGCCTTGCAACTCGATCTCCCCGAGTCCGGCCAACGGGCCGGAATTCATCCAGCGCAGGTCGTTGGCGATTTTCATCAGTGCCACTGCGGTGGTCTTGAGCTGGCCGGAGAGGGCCACGGCGGTATCCTGCGAGCCGATCAAGGCAAACAGATTCTGCCCCGGGGTGAACTCGACCTGGGTCAGGCCGCTGAGCTGGCGGGCGAAGCTGGCAGCGAACTGTGGGTGAGCGTTGATGCCGGTACCCACGGCGGTGCCGCCCTGGGCCAACGCCTGCAGGCTCGGCAGGGTGGCTTCGATGTGTGCCTTGGCGCCGTTTACCTGCGCCGCCCAGCCATCCAGCACCTGGCTCATGCGCACCGGCATGGCATCCATCAAGTGGGTCCGGCCGGTTTTGACATACTGATGCACTTGCACCGACTTGGCCTCGATCACCTGGACCAGGTGGCTCAGCGCCGGCAACAGCTGCTCGTGCAGCGCCAATGCGGCACTGACGTGGATAGTCGTGGGGATGATGTCGTTGCTGCTCTGGCCACAGTTGACGTGGTCGTTGGCATTGATTGCTTCACCCAGAACGCGGCTGGCCAAGGTAGCGATCACCTCGTTGGCGTTCATGTTCGAACTGGTGCCGGAACCGGTCTGGAACACATCCACAGGGAAGTGCTGGATGAAGTCGTCGGCCAGCAGTTGCTCGACGGCCTTGCCGATGGCCTGGCCCTGCGCGGCAGTCAATTGCTCCAGCTCGACGTTAGCCTTGGCGGCAGCAGCCTTGGCCAGCAGCAGCGCACGAATGAACTGGGCCGGCATGCGCTGACCGCTGATTGGGAAGTTGTCGACCGCGCGCTGGGTCTGGGCACCGTACAGGGCCTGGGCAGGCACCTGCAGCTCGCCCATGCTGTCACGCTCGATACGGGTATCACTCATCATCAAATCCTTGCATCAGTTCATCGGGAGAAATCGACGGCAGCAGGCGGCAATCAGCCAGCTGCAGAGCGTAGGTTTGCCAGCGTTGGTTGCGTTCCTGGCGGTCGAGATTGCGCAGGTCCAGCAGCGGGCGCCAGGCCTGGTCGAGGCACAGGCAGCGCCAATGCCAGGGCAGCATGCGGTCGCAGGCGGTATCCAGCAGCAGGCGGAAGGAGGTCAGTGCCACCGTCCATGGCGAGGTCTCGGTACAGCACACCAGGTAGCGGCCTTCGGCCAGGTAATGCTCGATCAGGCGCGGCTCGTCAGGTTCAAGTGCGCAGCGGATACGCCGGCTGAGCCAGCGCCAGTTTTCCAGGTAGGGCAGTTCGCGGAGGACGGGTTTCATGAACATCATCGCCGAGTTACTGGATAATGATATTCATTATTAATTGATAAACAGAATCACTTCAAGCGAAAGGTGATGAGACAAAAAACCCGGCGCAAGGGCCGGGTCTTCAGATTTGCGCCCGCGAAAGGGCCGGGACAGGCTAAATATCAGCTACCCGCAACAGTCATACGCTCGATCAGAACCGAGCCCGTGTGAATATTGCTACGGGTTTCAAGATCGCTGCCAATCGCGACAATCTGTTGGAACATGTCCTTCATATTTCCGGCGATAGTCACTTCTTGCACGGCATGCTGGATCTCGCCGTTTTCTACCCAGAACCCCGCCGCACCGCGGGAATAGTCCCCAGTCACCATGTTCAAGCCATGCCCCATCAACTCGGTTACCAACAACCCGCGCCCCATACGGCGAATCAATGCAGCCTGGTCTTCGACACCATGGCTGACGAACAGGTTGTGCACACCCCCCGAGTTGGCCGTGCTCGGCAAGCCAAGCTTGCGCCCGGAGTAAGTCCCCAGCAGGTACGACACCAGCTCACCCTTGTCGACGAACGGCTTGGCATAGGTGGCCAGGCCATCACCGTCAAATGCAGCACTGCCGAGGGCACGCGGGATGTGCGGGCGCTCGTCGAGTGTCAGCCAGGACGGGAACAAGCGCTGACCGATGGTGCCCTCGAGGAACGACGACTTACGGTAGAGGTTCCCACCGGAAATCGCCGACAGGAAGCTGCCGAACAGGCCGCCGGCCAGTTCAGCCGAGAACAACACCGGCACCTCGCAAGTGGGCACCGGCCGTGCGCCCAGGCGGCTGGCGGCCCGCTGGGCAGCGCGCACGCCGATGCTACGCGGGTCGGCCAGCAGGCTGCCCTGGCGGTTCACGTCATACCAGTAGTCACGCTGCATCTGCCCGTCGCCTTCGGCAATCATCACGCAGCTCAGGCTGTGCCGAGTCGAGGCATAACCGCCGATGAAGCCGTGGCTGTTGCCATACACACGGCAGCCCTGGTGGGTATTGAGGGTGGTGCCATCGGCGTTGAGGATGCGCGGGTCGGCGTCGAAAGCGGCCGCCTCACACGCCAGGGCCATCTCGATCGCCCTCTCCGGCTCGATGTCCCAGTCGTGATAAAGGTCCAGGTCCGGGACTTCACGGGCCATCAGTGCCGCGTCGGCCAAGCCCGAACATTCGTCCTCGGAAGTGTGTTTGGCAATGGCCAAGGCAGCCGCGACGGTCTCGCGGATCGCGTCCGGGCCACTGGCCGAGGTGCTGGCCGAGCCTTTGCGCTGGCCAACGTAGAGGGTGATGCCAAAGCCCTGGTCGCGGTTGAACTCGACCGTTTCGACCTCGCGCTGGCGTACGGTGGTGGACAGGCCCTGCTCCAGCGACACAGCCACTTCGCAGGCACTGGCCCCCTGGCGGCGCGCCTCGGTGATGATCGCCTCGACCTGCTCCTGCAATGCTGGCAGGTCTTTCGGACCTACGCTCTGGACTGCACTCATGGTTCTCTCCACTCAAATTCTGCGTTCGGCGAGGGTCATTCTACGACCGGGCCGGACAAGCGGCCCCCGACTGGTTATCATGGCGGCGATTCTTAGCGGACTGCCACCATGGTTGATTCAAACGACGACGCCTTCGACGGCGAAAAAAGCAAAACCCAGATCAAGCGCGAGCTGCATGCCCTGGTCGAACTCGGCGAGCGCCTCACTACGCTCAAGGCCGATACCCTGGCGCGCCTGCCGTTGACCGACGAGCTGCGCAAGGCATTGGCCGAGGCCAGCAAGCACACCGCTCATGGTGCCCGCAAACGCCACATGTCGTTTGTCGGCAAGCTGATGCGTGTGCAGGACCTGGATGCCATCCATGCCTTGCTCGAGCAGATGGACAGCTCGACCCGCCAGTACAACGAGCGCTTCCATGGCCTGGAGCGCTGGCGTGACCGGTTGATCGACGGTAACGACGAAGACCTCGAGCGCTTCGTCAACGAGTACCCCGACACCGATCGCCAGCAGCTGCGTTCGCTGGTGCGCCATGCCCAGCACGAAAAGGCCCGGAACAAACCACCGGCCGCCGCGCGCAAGGTCTTCAAGTACATTCGCGACCTCGACGAGTTGCAGCGCGGGCTACGCTGACGGACCGGGACCCTGTGGAGGCGGTCATGCCCGCCCCCACAACGGTTCCCGAAGCCCTCAAGCCCCGGTACCGCCCACGGTAATCGCATCCAGCTTCAAGGTCGGCTGCCCTACCCCGACCGGCACAGACTGCCCGTCCTTGCCACACGTCCCCACCCCGCTGTCCAGCGCCAGGTCATTACCGACCATCGACACCCGGCTCATCGCCTCCGGCCCGTTGCCGATCAGGGTCGCGCCCTTCACCGGTGCGGTAATCTTGCCGTCTTCGATCAGGTAGGCCTCACTGGTCGAGAACACGAACTTGCCGCTGGTGATGTCCACCTGGCCACCACCGAGGTTGGCGCAGTAGATACCCTTCTTCACCGACGCGATGATTTCCTGGGGGTCGCTTTCGCCGGCACGCATGTAAGTGTTGGTCATGCGTGGCATCGGCAGGTGCGCGTAGGACTCACGGCGGCCGTTGCCGGTCACCGCCATGCCCATCAGGCGCGCATTGAGCTTGTCCTGCATGTAGCCCTTGAGCACGCCGTTCTCGATCAGCGTGGTGCACTCGGTCGGGGTACCTTCGTCGTCCACGCTCAACGAGCCGCGGCGGCCTTCAAGGGTGCCATCGTCGACGATGGTGCACAGGCTCGAGGCAACCTTCTCGCCAATCCGGCCGCTGAACGCTGAACTGCCCTTGCGGTTGAAGTCACCTTCCAGGCCGTGGCCGACCGCTTCGTGTAGCAGTACGCCCGACCAGCCCGAGCCCAGCACCACCGGCAAGGTACCGGCCGGTGCGGGGATCGCTTCCAGGTTGACCAGTGCCTGGCGCAACGCCTCGCGGGCATAACCCATGACCCGCTCTTCGGTGAAGAAACGGTAGTCGGTACGGCCGCCACCGCCCTGCCCACCACGCTCGCGACGGCCATTCTGCTCGACGATGACGCTGACATTGAAGCGCACCAGCGGGCGCACGTCGGCGGCCAGGCTGCCATCAGCCGCCGCAATCAGGATGCGTTCCCACACCCCGGCCATGCTCACGCTGACCTGCTGGATACGCGGGTCGAGCGCACGGGTGGCAGCATCGACACGCTTGAGCAGCTCGACCTTCTCGGCACGGCTGAGCACGTCCAGCGGGTTATCCGCTGCGTACAGGGCGGTCACGTCCTGGCTGCGGAAGGCCTGCACCGTGCCGTTTTGCCCGGCACGGGAAATCGAACGGGCAGCGCGGGCTGCCGAGGTCAGCGCTTCGAGGTTGATGGCATTGCTATAGGCGAAACCGGTCTTTTCACCGGACTGGGCACGCACGCCGACGCCCTGGTCCAGGTTGAAACTGCCCTCTTTGACGATGCCGTCTTCCAGCGCCCAGGTTTCCGAGATCTGGCCTTGGAAATACAAGTCGGCGGCGTCGATGCCGCGGCCGGCCAACTCACCCAGCACGCTCTGCAGGCTGTCCAGGCTCAAGCCGCCTGGGGCCAGGAGCTGCTCACTGACGGTGGATAACATCTGGCTCATAGTCACTCCGAGGTGTGCGCAGGTCGCAACGCGCCCTGCGAAAAAAAGCGCCGGTGCGATACCACCGGCATGCGCGCCCGGATGGACGCTTGTTCTTCAATGTTGCGCTCGGCTAGCAGTACCGCTTCGCCTTGCGCCTGTTCTGCGATGATGCGGCCCCAAGGGTCGATAATCGCCGCATGGCCGTGGGTTTCCCGGGGGCCTGGGTGGGTGCCGCCCTGCGCCGCAGCCAGCAGGTAGCATTGGGTTTCGATGGCCCGGGCCCGCACCAGCACCTCCCAGTGCGCGGCGCCAGTCACTGCCGTGAAAGCCGCCGGAGCAGTAATCAGTTCTGCACCGGCAGCGCGCAACGCGCTGTACAACTCGGGAAAGCGCAGGTCGTAGCACACGCTCAGCCCCAGCCGCCCAACCGGCGTATCAGCCACCACCACCTGGGCGCCGTGGGCATAGTCATCCGATTCACGGTAACGCCCGCGGTTGTCGGCCACGTCCACGTCGAACAAGTGCAGCTTGTCATAGCGCGCTGCTACCTCGCCGTGTTCATCGATCAGTAGCGAGCAGGCATGAGCCTTGGCCTCGGGCTGGCCGACCGGCGGCAGGGGCAAGGTACCGGCGACTATCCATAACTTGAGGTCGCGAGCGGTACGTTTCAACCATGGCAGGATCGGCCCTTCACCCAAGGCTTCGGCACGACCTATGGCAGCGGCGTCCTTGCGGCCCATGGCGGCAAAGTTTTCCGGCAGCACCGCCAACCGCGCGCCGCCCAATGCAGCCTGCTGCAACAGGGCGGCGGCACGCTGCAGGTTGGCCAGCACATCGTCCTGGCTGACCATCTGGATTACCGCTGCCTTCATGGGCACTCCTGGCACTATTTTTCGAAAGGTTTCACAAAGGTGATTCTAGGCTCTTTCCACGGCCCTTCGACACGGTAGTGCACGCTGGCAAAGCGCGACACCCGGTCACCGATCAGCCGATCGACGAGGAACAACGCCCCGCCCACTGCCGGCGCGCCGACGATCAGCGCGGCCAGCGGCAGGTTGTTGGTCACCGGCAGGCTGACCTGCAGATTGGCATTAACCTGGTCACGGACCATGTCCAGCGTGCCCTCCAGCTCGAAGCTGCTCGACGGGCCGGTCATGGTGATCGGTTCGCGGGTCACGTAGACCCCATCACTGGCCACCAGCAGCCCTTTAACCCTGTCATAAGCCAGGCCCTTGTCGAACAGGTCGGAGAAGTCCAGGCGCAGACGGCGACCGATCGAATTGAAGTTGAGCAGGCCGAACACCCGCAACGCCTGGGCGCTGCCTTCGACCTCGACGAACTGGCCCGTGCGCAACGCCGCGTCCATGCTGCCCGAGAAGCGTTTCAGGCCCACCGCAGCTGGTGAGCCCGGCCAGCGGCCGTCAACGTCCAGGCGAAAATCTCGGCTGGTCACCGTCGGGGCAAAACCCCAAGCCTTGAGGACATCGGCCAGGTTCTTGCCATCCAGGCGGCCCTTGTACCAACTGCTGGTCTTGCCGGTTTCGCCCTCCCAGCCACCGCCGCCGTCGATGCGCAAGCCTTTGAAGTCAAGGTCGATATCACTGGCGGTCACACCACGCGCGGTTGGCCGCAGCTTGACTGCGGCACTGCCGAACAGGTCGTCACCTCGGTACAGCTTGTCGATGCTCAGGTCCAGCGCCGGGACCTTGCGCGGGTCGAACGACGCCAGCGGGTCGGGGCCATCCTGGGCTTGTTCTTCAGCTTGCTTTTCAGCTGGGCTGGGCGCGGGCAGGCGCAAGGTCTGCATGCGCACGACCATGGGCGCGCCCTTGGCATCCGGCACACGGGCGTTGCCGATGACTTCCTTGCTGTCCAGGCGCAGGTCCCAGGCCGGGCCGCCCCGGGCCAGGCGAACCACCGCCTGGTTCAGGTCCATGCCGAAGGCTTTCAACTGGCCAATGCTCAGGTCAACGCTTTGCAGGTTCTGCCGCGCACTGCCGCCCGGGTCGTCGCCGGCCAAACGCGCCGCCTGCTCCTGCCAAGGTGCCAGATCCAGCGTATCCAGACGCCCACGCACCCGCAGGCCTTGGCCGGCCGGCACTTGGGCGTCACCTGTACCCAACAGCAACTCGCCCCGACCCTGGGCCAGCTTGTCCCCCGGCGCGGCATAGGCTAAACGGGCAAGGTCGGCGTAGGCAGCGTCAAAACGCCGCTCCGGGCCTTGCAGGTTCATGCTGAAACGGCTGTCACGGGTATCGGCCGCCGCCTTGCCGAACGGCGCTGGCAGGTCAATGGCCAGGCCCTTGAGACTGGAGGTGACGCTCAGTCGGTTGTCCCGGCTGCCGAGGCTGAGCTGCAACTGGTACGGCAAGTCGCCGGATGCCGGCAAAGCCTGGTTGAAGTGCAACCAGTCGGTCAGCGCCTTGAGCGAAACCTGGCCACTGGCATCGATGCGGGTCTGCATCTGCCCGGCCTGGCCTTCGGCGGTGATTTGTGCGGTTACCGGTTTGCCAAACGCCTGCAGGCTGATGCCCTTGCCGCTCAGGCCCTTGTCGAAGTCGAAGCTGAAATCACCCTTGAGGCGGCTCAACTCCAGGCTCGGTGGGACAACTTTCAGGCGTGCATCACTGGTGGCGAAGTCGACCTGCACTTTCGGCCGCTGCCCATGCGCCAACGGGATATCGAGCTTGAGTTTGCCCTTGAGCGGACCCTCGCCTTCCCAGCCGGCGAAGATCTCACCCGTGCCAATCGGCGCTTCCTTGAGAATTTTCAAGCCATCACCCAGGCTGCCGTCAAAGTCGCCATCGAGGAACAGATGGCTGTGCTGGCCCTCCTCGACATGCGGGATATCCACCGTCACATCACTGACCTTGGTGTCGAGCAGCACACCGCGTTGGGCCTTGATGCGTACGCCGCTGTCTTCGATGAACACATCGCCATCCACGTGCTGTACCTGAGGCCAGCCAGGCTGGAAGTCCAGCGCAGCGTCATGCACCTTGAAGAACAGGCTGATGCTGCGCGCTTCAGGCGCCGCGCCGTGGTTCAGCGAGCCCTGGTACTGGAAATAACCTTCGTCCACGGCGCCCTTGACGATGGCACTGCGCAGCCACTCGTCGAGGGCCGGGCTGAGTACCTCGGGCAGGTACTTGGCGGTATAGCGGCCATCGCCTTCGGTCAGGCCAACCCGCAAGTCCATGTAGTCTTCGCGGCCTTCCTCGAACAGCAGGCGAATCAGGAAGTCCCCGGCGATCTTCCCCTCCTCGCCCAGCACCTTGAGGTACGGCGCAATCAAGGTGAAGCCGTCTTTGTCGAGTGCCCAGACCAGGCGCGCATTGGCCTTCTGGTAATGCCAGGGCTTGGCAAAGATCGGGTACAAATGCAGCATGAACGCATCAGTGTCCAGACGCAGTTCACCGTGCCCAAGGTCACCACTGATACTGCCGCTGACGTTACCCGCGGCCGGGGCATTGTGATAGGCATCGAAGCCGACCTTGTCCAGGTTGGCTGCGAATTGCAGGCGCTGGTCCCCTTCAGCCTTGGGCCGGGCCTCTAGCCGTACATTGCGCAGCGCGCCAGTCACGTTCAGGCCATCAACCACGGCCATAACCTTGTCCGGCAGCGGCGCCAGGGCATTGATCAGCGGGGTCAATGGCGTCAGGTCAAGCCGGTCGGCCTGAACCTGCCAGCGTTCATCAGCGTCGTTCTCGCCAGGGCGTTGCTGCAACTGCAGGTGCGATTCCCAGCGCGTCTTGCCGATGTCCATGGCCAGCGAGTCGACGGCCACGTCGAAGCCTTGCTCCCGGCGCTGGAACCAGGCCCTCAGGGCCAGGTTATTCAGGGTGGCGGCCTTGCGCCCGCTGTAGGCGCCCTTCAGTTCCGGAGCGTTGAGCCGCACCACGGCCTGTTGCAACTGCCTCTTGCCCCAGTCGACCCAGAACTCCCCCCCCGCGCGCAGGGTATCAGCCTGCCATTGCCCCAGCAGGCTTGGCGGCAACCAGCGCGACCAGTCGCTTTGCGGCAAGCTGAGATAGGCCTCAACCTCACCATCGCGCCAAGCCTTGGCCGACACCCGGCTATGCAGGCTCAGCGCCAATGGCTGGCCATCGGGCAAGGTCGCCCGCAGGTCCAGTGCCTGGCGCGAAGCACCGGCCTGCAGGCCCGCACTGACGTATGTCAGGGTCAGCGGGTAGCGCTGCCATGGGTGCACGGTGACCTGGCTGTCGAACACATCGACGCGGCCCAGTTGGCGCAGGCGCTGCAGCAGGTCGGCAGGGTCCAGCGGTGTGTCGTCTTTCTTCGGTAACCCTTCAAGGCTCCAGGCGCCCTGGTCGTTCTCACGCAGGATGAGCTGCAAGCCACCCAGCTGGATGCGCGCCAGGCGCACCTCACGGGCGGTGAGGCTGGCCCATATGTCGGGCACTACCATGACCTCATCCAGCCGCAACGCTTTGGCGCCCTCGCCCAATTGCAGGTCGCGTACCCGAAGCACCGGCGCCAGGCCGCTCCAGTGCCCTTCAAGCGCACCTACATGCACGGGCAGGCCAAGCGCCTGCTCGGCCTTGCTCTCTACATCGGCGCGATACTCGGCTACCAGGGGCACCAGTTCACGGCCGAGGCTGACGTACAGCGCCACCAATACCGCCAACAGGGCGCAAATGCCCAGCCCCCAGCGGGTCAAGGCGACAAGAACGCGGGTCAGACGTCCCATGGCCGTGGCCCTCCAAGTCGTTTATCCATGATGGCCCGTCGCGCAGGTTTTGCCAGCGTGACAATGCCGCGGCGTAGTTCAGAAGGCCTCAGAGCAGCACCACGTCGTACTGTTCCTGCGAATACATCGACTCGACCTGGAAGCGAATGGTTCGACCGATAAAGGCCTCCAGCTCCGCCACGTTGCCTGATTCTTCGTCCAGCAGACGGTCGACCACCTTTTGGTTGGCCAGCACACGGTAGCCTTCGGCCTGATAGGCACGGGCCTCACGCAGGATCTCGCGGAAGATTTCGTAACAGATGGTCTCGGGCGTTTTCAGCTTGCCACGGCCCTGACAGGCCAGGCAGGGTTCGCACAGCACCTGCTCGAGACTTTCGCGCGTGCGCTTGCGGGTCATCTGCACGAGGCCCAGTTCGGTTATGCCGATGATGTTGGTCTTGGCGTGATCACGCTCGAGTTGCTTCTCCAGGGTGCGCAGCACCTGGCGCTGGTGGTCCTCATCTTCCATATCGATGAAGTCGATGATGATGATGCCGCCGATGTTGCGCAGGCGCAGTTGCCGGGCGATGGCGGTGGCAGCCTCGAGGTTGGTCTTGAAGATGGTCTCTTCAAGGTTGCGGTGGCCAACGAAAGCCCCGGTGTTGACGTCGATGGTGGTCATCGCTTCGGCCGGGTCGACCACCAGGTAGCCACCGGACTTCAGCGGCACCTTGCGCTCCAGGGCGCGCTGGATCTCGTCTTCGACGCCATACAGATCGAAAATCGGCCGTTCGCCAGGGTAGTGCTCAAGGCGGTCGGCGATTTCCGGCATCAGTTCACCGACGAACTGCGTGGTCTTCTGGAAAGTCTCGCGCGAGTCGATACGGATCTTCTCGATCTTCGGGTTGACCAGGTCGCGGAGAGTACGCAGGGCCAGGCCCAGGTCCTCGTAGATGACCGTGGGCGCACCGCAGGTCTGGATCTGGGTGCCAATCTGCTCCCAGAGGCGACGCAGGTAGCGGATGTCCTGCAGAATTTCTTCGGCACGCGCGCCCTCGGCGGCAGTGCGCAAGATGAAGCCGCCGGCATCCTTGATGTTCTCGCTGTCCATGCAGGCGCTGACCACCTGTTTGAGGCGCTCGCGCTCGGCTTCGTCCTCTATCTTCAACGAAATACCGACATGGCTGCTACGCGGCATGTACACCAGGTAACGCGACGGGATCGACAGCTGGGTGGTCAGGCGAGCCCCCTTGGTGCCGATCGGGTCCTTGGTCACCTGCACGACCAGGGCCTGGCCCTCGTGCACCAATGCAGTGATGTTCTCTACCGCCGAACCTTCGCGCTGCGAGATCTCCGAGGCGTGGATGAACGCCGCGCGCTCCAGGCCGATGTCGACGAAGGCCGCCTGCATGCCCGGCAGCACACGCACCACCTTGCCCTTGTAGATGTTGCCGACGATGCCACGGCGCTGGGTGCGCTCGACGTGCACTTCCTGCAGCACCCCGTTTTCCACCACCGCCACGCGTGACTCCATCGGGGTGATGTTGATCAGGATCTCTTCACTCATGGCAGGCTCTCGTCAAAGGTCTTTTGTAATGATGGATGGGCTATGCAGTGCTGGCTACCGCTGGTTTGTTACCTCTGGCGTATGCGCGGGTGATTGCCAGCAGGCGATGCCGAACTGGCCAAGCAGATCGGCCGTTTCACAGAGCGGCAAGCCGACCACCGCCGAGTAACTGCCGGACAGGCCAGTGACAAAGACCGCGCCCAGGCCCTGGATGGCATAGCTGCCGGCTTTGTCGGCGGGTTCGCCGCTGGCCCAGTAGCGTTGCGCCTCGCCAGCAGTGATCTCGCGGAAACGTACCCTGCTCGTCACACACAGGCTCTGCACACGCTGGCCATCATCAAGGGCGACCGCAGTCAGTACCTGATGCTCCCGGCCAGACAGGTCAGCCAGCATGGCCAGGGCATCTTCGCGGTTTTCCGGTTTACCGAGAATTCGACCATCGAGCACCACCGCAGTGTCTGCGCCGAGCACCACCGCCGGACCGGTGACAGTGGCCAGGCCGGCGGCCGCTTTGGCCCGGGCCAGGCGCTCAACGTAGGCCGGCGCGCTTTCGCCGCTCAGCGGGGTTTCATCGATAGGGGCGCTGACGACGCTGAACGGTACGCCGATCTGGGTCAGTAGTTCACGCCGACGAGGCGAGCCAGAAGCCAGGTGTAGCGGGTTCATGCAGACATCTCCCTGTCAGCGGCACTTTGCCGTCAGTTGATATGCAAGCGTCGGCGCAGGTCGCGCAGGGCGAAACTGATCCACGGCCAGAGCAAGGCACTGATCACCGCCGACCAGACCAGTGCCAGGGTAGGCAGGCGGTTGCCGGTCAGGGCGCTGAGCCATAGCTGGATCAGCTGGGCGATACCGAAAATCACCAGAATGACCAGGCTTTGCTGCCACATGGGGAACATGCGCAGGCGCTGCTGCAAGGACAGCACCAGGAAGGTTATGAGGGTAAGGATCAGCGCGTTCTGCCCGAGCAGGGTGCCGTACAGCACGTCCTCGGCCAGGCCCAGCACGAATGCCGTGGTCATGCCAACCTTGCTCGGCACGTTCAAGGTCCAGAACGACACCAGCAAGGCCAGCCACATGGGCCGGAACACTTCCATGAAGTGCGGCATGGGCGAAACGCTGAGCAACAGGCCGATGGCGAAAGTCAGCCAGATAACCCAGCCGTTGTTACGGCGTGATGCAGCCATCATTGCCTCCGGGGGGTAACGGGTGCGGCAGCCGGGGCAGCGGGCTGTGCGGCCGGGGCTGCGGGCTGTACCGCTGGCGTGGCAGCCGGTGGCTGTGCGACCGGGGCCGTAGCGGTAGGAGCAGCCTGCTCGCCGCTGGCAGCCGGCTGGCCGGCGGGGGTAGCGCCTTTGCGGTCAGCCTCTTCCTGGGCGATAGCGGCATCGGTCGCGCGCTGCTCGGGGCTACGACGGTCGCTGAACACCAGTAGCATGTAGCGACTACGGTTCAGCGCGGCGGTTGGGATAGCGCGAACGATGGCGAAGGGCTGGCCGGAGTCGTGGATCACTTCGTTCACCGTGGCCACCGGGTAGCCGGCAGGGAAACGCTGGCCCATGCCGGAACTGACCAGCAGGTCGCCTTCCTTGATGTCGGCGGTATCGGCCACATGGCGCAACTCCAGACGCTCCGGGTTCCCCGTGCCACTGGCGATGGCCCGCAGGCCATTGCGGTTGACCTGCACCGGAATGCTGTGGGTGGTGTCGGTCAGCAGCAGCACCCGCGAGGTATAGGGCATCAACTCGACCACCTGGCCCATCAGGCCGCGGGCATCGAGTACCGGTTGGCCGAGGAACACACCGTCGCGCTCACCCTTGTTGATCAGGATGCGATGGGTGAACGGATTGGGGTCGACCCCGATCAACTCGGCGACCTCGACCTTCTCGTTGACCAGCGCCGAGGAGTTGAGCAACTCGCGCAAGCGCACGTTCTGCTCGGTCAGGGCCGCCAGCTTCTGCAAGCGCCCCTGCAGCAGCAGGGCTTCGGTCTTGAGCTTCTCGTTTTCGGCTATCAGCTCGGTACGGCTGCCGAACTGGCCGGCCACGCCTTGCCAGGCACGCTGCGGCAGGTCGGTGATCCAGTAGGATTCCATCAGCACCAGGCCCATCTGGCTGCGCACGGGCTTGAGCACATCGAAGCGCGCGTCGACAACCATCAACGCGACCGACATCACCACCAGGACGAGCAGGCGAACGCCCAGCGAAGGGCCCTTGGAGAAAAGCGGTTTAATGGGCCGTTCCTCGTGGACGACTCAGGAGGTCATTGGACATGGGACAACGCACCAGCCTGGTTGCGGATTGACGGATACGGCGCCCGAACGGGCGCCAGCCCAGCACATACAGGTAGCACTGTGCGTACTACCTGTAAACCGGGCGCTCGTGAACAGCGAGCGGAATCACTCGCTGGAGAGCAGGTCCATCGCATGCTTGTCCATCATCTCCAGGGCGCGACCGCCGCCACGGGCGACACAGGTCAGCGGGTCCTCGGCGACGATCACTGGCAGGCCGGTTTCCTGAGCCAGCAGCTTGTCGAGGTCACGCAGCAGCGCACCGCCACCGGTCAGCACCAGGCCACGCTCGGCGATGTCCGAGGCCAGTTCGGGCGGCGATTGCTCCAGGGCGCTCTTGACCGCCTGGACGATGGTCGCCAGCGATTCCTGCAACGCTTCGAGCACTTCGTTGGAGTTGAGGGTGAAGGCACGCGGTACGCCCTCGGCCAGGTTACGGCCACGCACGTCGACTTCACGGACTTCGCCGCCCGGGTAGGCAGTACCGATTTCCTGCTTGATGCGCTCGGCGGTGGATTCGCCGATCAGGCTGCCATAGTTGCGACGCACGTAGGTGACGATGGCTTCGTCGAAGCGGTCGCCGCCAACGCGGACGGATTCGGCATAGACCACACCGTTCAGCGAGATCAGGGCGATTTCAGTGGTACCACCACCAATGTCGACGACCATCGAACCGCGGGCCTCTTCGACCGGCAGGCCGGCACCAATGGCAGCGGCCATCGGCTCTTCGATCAGGAACACTTCACGGGCACCGGCACCCAGGGCCGACTCGCGAATGGCGCGGCGCTCTACCTGGGTCGACTTGCACGGTACGCAGATCAGCACGCGCGGGCTTGGCTGCAGGAAGCTGTTCTCGTGAACCTTGTTGATAAAATATTGCAACATTTTTTCGCAGACGCTGAAGTCGGCGATGACGCCGTCCTTCATCGGACGAATGGCTGCAATGTTGCCAGGCGTACGGCCCAGCATGCGTTTGGCTTCGGTACCGACGGCGACGACGCTTTTCTGGTTGCCATGGGTACGGATGGCAACAACCGAGGGCTCATTCAGGACGATACCGCGCTCACGCACGTAAATAAGGGTGTTGGCAGTACCCAGGTCGATGGAAAGATCGCTGGAAAACATGCCACGCAGTTTCTTGAACATGGGAAAGTGACCCTGGGGAAAGCGTGGGTAAAAAAGTGCGGCAAACTCTAACAATGGCAGGGATTTTGGGCAAGGAGCCAATATGTTAAATTGGCTGTTTTTCCGAGCACGCCAGCAGAAATTCGCGGCCGTTAGACCGTCAGAAAGCTGACATGTTCCTCACTGCGGACCCAAATTCCGTTCTTTGTTTCCCCTGGAGATCCTCATGGCGCTTGAACGCTGCGACGTGGAAAAGATCGCCCATCTGGCCCGTCTGGGCCTGAATGATGGCGAACTGCCACGCATTACTGACGCCCTGAACAGCATTCTCGGCCTGGTCGACCAGATGCAAGCGGTCGACACCACGGGCATCGAGCCCCTGGCCCACCCACTGGAGGCCAGCCAGCGCTTGCGCCCCGATCAGGTCACCGAAAGCAACCAACGCGACGCCTACCAGGCAATCGCGCCATCGACCGAAAGCGGTCTGTACCTGGTTCCCAAAGTCATCGAGTAAGGGATAGAGCCTGCCATGCATCAATTGACCCTGGCCGAGATCGCCCGCGGACTCGCCGACAAGTCGTTTTCCTCCGAAGAGCTGACCGGCGCGCTGCTGGCGCGCATCAAGCAGCTCGACCCACAGATCAACAGCTTCATCAGCATCACCGAAGACCTGGCCCTGGACCAGGCACGCGCCGCCGACGCCCGTCGCGCCGCCGGCGAGAGCGGCGCGCTGCTGGGCGCGCCGATCGCCCACAAGGATTTGTTCTGCACCAACGGCGTACGCACCAGTTGCGGCTCGAAGATGCTCGACAACTTCAAGGCGCCCTATGACGCCACCGTGGTCGCCAAACTGGCCGAAGCCGGCATGGTCACCCTGGGCAAGACCAACATGGACGAATTCGCCATGGGTTCGGCCAACGAATCCAGCCACTACGGCGCGGTGAAGAACCCGTGGAACCTCGAACATGTGCCGGGTGGTTCGTCGGGCGGCTCGGCTGCCGCTGTGGCTGCACGCCTGCTGCCGGCCACCACCGGCACCGATACCGGCGGTTCGATCCGTCAACCGGCGGCACTGACCAACCTCACTGGCCTTAAACCGACGTACGGTCGTGTTTCGCGCTGGGGCATGATCGCCTATGCCTCCAGCCTCGACCAGGGCGGCCCGCTGGCCCGTACTGCCGAGGACTGCGCCCTGCTGCTGCAAGGCATGGCCGGTTTCGACGCCAAGGACTCCACCAGCATCGAAGAACCCGTGCCGGACTACAGCGCCAACCTCAATGCTTCGCTGCAGGGCCTGCGCATCGGCCTGCCAAAGGAGTACTTCGGTGCCGGCCTCGACCCGCGCATCGCTGAGCTGGTCCAGGCCAGCGTCAAGGAGCTGGAAAAGCTCGGTGCCGTGGTCAAGGAAATCAGCCTGCCGAACATGCAGCACGCCATTCCGGCCTACTACGTGATCGCTCCGGCGGAAGCCTCTTCCAACCTGTCGCGCTTCGACGGTGTGCGCTTCGGCTACCGCTGCGAAGAACCGAAAGACCTCACCGACCTGTACAAGCGTTCGCGTGGCGAAGGCTTCGGCGTGGAAGTACAACGTCGCATCATGGTCGGTACTTACGCCCTGTCGGCCGGCTACTACGACGCCTACTACGTGAAGGCACAGCAGATCCGCCGCCTGATCAAGAACGACTTCATGGCTGCCTTCAACGATGTCGACCTGATCCTCGGCCCGACCACGCCTAACCCGGCCTGGAAGCTCGGCGCCAAGAGCAGCGACCCGGTCGCCGCCTACCTGGAAGACGTCTACACCATCACCGCCAACCTGGCGGGCCTGCCGGGCCTGTCGATGCCAGCTGGCTTCGTCGACGGCCTGCCGGTCGGCGTACAACTGCTGGCGCCCTACTTCCAAGAAGGCCGCCTGCTCAACGTCGCGCACCGCTACCAGCAAGTGACCGACTGGCACACCCGCGCCCCCAACGGCTTCTGAGGAATTCACACATGCAATGGGAAGTTGTGATCGGGCTGGAAATCCACACTCAGCTCGCCACCCAGTCGAAGATCTTCTCCGGCAGCGCCACCACCTTCGGCTCCGAGCCGAATACCCAGGCCAGCCTGGTTGACCTTGGCATGCCTGGCGTACTGCCGGTGCTGAACCAGGAAGCCGTGCGCATGGCGTGCATGTTCGGCCTGGCGATCGACGCCGAAATTGGCAAGCGCAACGTGTTCGCGCGCAAGAACTACTTTTACCCGGACCTGCCCAAGGGTTACCAGATCAGCCAGATGGACCTGCCGATCGTCGGCAAGGGCCACCTGGACATCGCCCTGGAAGACGGCACCATCAAGCGCATCGGCGTAACCCGCGCGCACCTGGAAGAAGACGCCGGCAAGAGCCTGCACGAAGACTTCAGCGGCTCCACCGGCATCGACCTGAACCGTGCCGGCACCCCGCTGCTGGAAATCGTTTCCGAGCCTGACATGCGCAGCGCCAAGGAAGCCGTTGCCTACGTCAAGGCGATCCACGCGCTGGTGCGCTACCTGGGCATCTGTGACGGCAACATGGCAGAAGGCTCACTGCGTTGCGACTGCAACGTGTCGATCCGCCCGAAGGGCCAGGCCGAATTCGGTACCCGCTGCGAGATCAAGAACGTCAACTCGTTCCGCTTCATCGAGCGTGCGATCAACAGCGAGATCCAGCGCCAGATCGACCTGATCGAAGACGGCGGCAAGGTGGTACAGGAAACCCGCCTGTACGACCCGAACAAGGACGAGACCCGCTCCATGCGCAGCAAGGAGGAAGCCAACGACTACCGTTACTTCCCCGACCCGGACCTGCTGCCGGTGGTGATCGAGGACAGCTACCTCGAAACCATCCGCGCCGGCCTGCCGGAGCTGCCACCGCAAAAAGTCGAGCGCTTCCAGAGCCAGTATGGCCTGTCGGCCTACGACGCCAACGTGCTGGCGTCCAGCCGCGAGCAGGCGGACTACTTTGAAGAAGTGGTGAAGACGGGTGGCGACGCCAAGCTGGCCGCCAACTGGGTCATGGTCGAACTGGGCAGCCTGCTGAACAAGCTGGGTGTCGAGATCGACCAGGCGCCGGTCAGCGCCGCGCAACTGGGTGGCATGCTGCTGCGCATCCGCGACAACACCATCAGCGGCAAGATCGCCAAGACCGTGTTCGAGGCCATGGCTGCCGGCGAAGGGGATGCCGACAGCATCATCGAGAGCAAAGGCCTGAAGCAGGTCACCGATACCGGTGCGATCGACAAGATGCTCGACGAAATGCTGGCTGCAAACGCCGAGCAGGTCGAACAGTACCGCGCGGCTGACGAGGCCAAGCGCGGCAAGATGTTCGGCTTCTTCGTCGGCCAGGCCATGAAAGCCTCCAAAGGCAAGGCCAACCCGGGGCAGGTGAACCAATTGCTCAAAGCCAAGCTCGAAGGGTGATTGTTTTACCCCTGTAATGCTGCGAGGGCTTTGCCCTCGTTCGCGGTTAGAGCCGCTCCTGCACAAGCCAGCGCTTTACCTGTAGGAGCGGGTTTACCCGCGAATGGCCGCACCGGAGAGCACCTGACTTGCTAAAACGATCCCTCGGCACCCTCGCCCTGTTTTCTTTCCTGGCCGGCTGCGCCAGCCATGACATCGACCCGCGCGGCTACGACCAGACGGGCACTGCTTCCTACTACGGCTCGCGCCACCACGGCAAACGCACCGCCAGTGGCGAACCGTTCAACCAGCACGGGCTGACCGCCGCCCATCGCAGCCTGCCCTTCGGCAGCCGCGTACTGGTTACCAATATGGCCAACCAGCGCAGCGTGGTGGTACGCATCAACGACCGTGGCCCGCACACCCGTGGCCGCCTGATTGACCTGTCACGCGCCGCCGCAGAAAAAATCGGCATGCTCCGTAGCGGAACGGCTCGCGTGCGAGTACAAGGGCTTAGCGACTGACGCGACAGGAGTCCGACCATTTTCGACTTGGCCACCCTTCCTACTTTCAGCCTGCTGCAACTGGGCATCGCCCTGCTGTTGCTGGTAGGCGGCGCCGAACTGCTGGTGCGCGCAGCTTTGCGCCTGGCGCAGCGCCTGCACGTTCGCCCGCTGATCATCGGCCTCAGCCTGGTGGCCTTTGGCAGCACCGCCCCGCAACTGACCGTAAGCCTGCAGGCAGCCTACCAGGGCGCGCCAGACGTGGCGGTCGGCAGCGTGGTCGGCAGCAATATCTTCAACGTACTTGTGATACTCGGGCTGGCGGCCCTGATCATCCCGCTGCGCGTGTCGCGGCAACTGGTGCGCCTGGATATACCGCTGATGATCGCCGCCAGTGGGCTGGTCTATGCGTTGTCTGCCAATGGCCACCTGGGGCGCGTCGAGGGGGTGGTCCTGCTGCTGAGCCTGGCCTGTTACCTGGCGATGCTCTGGCACCAGTCCCGCCACTACGCACGTACCTACCCTGCTCCGGACACGGCCAGAGCCAGTGCTGGACGCTTCTGGTCAGGCACACTGCTGCAAGTGCTGACCGGTTTTGGCCTGCTCAGCCTGGCCGGCCACCTGCTGCTGGAGGCCGCGGTGGAGGTGGCCACCGACCTGGGCTTGTCCGAACGCATCATCGGCCTGACCGTCGTCGCCATCTGCACCTCGCTCCCGGAACTGGCCGCCGCGCTGATTGCCGCCCTGCGTGGTGAACGGGAGATTGCCGTGGGCACGGTGATCGGCAGCAACCTGTTCAACCTGCTGGCCGTACTGGGCATGACCGCACTGGTCACCCCCGAGCCGCTGTCGATCTCGCCCAATGCGCTGTCTTTCGACCTGCCGGTGATGCTTGGCGTGGCAGTGCTGAGCCTGCCGGTGTTCTATTCCGGGTACCGCATCACGCGCGCAGAAGGCCTAGTGTTCCTGTGCCTGTACCTGGCCTACGGCCTGCACGTGGCAGCCTTTACCATGGGCATGCCGCTGGCCGGCCGACTGGAGCAATTGATGCTGTTCTATGTACTGCCGGTGCTTGCCTTGGTGTTGCTGTACACCACCGTGCGCGCCTGGCGCCGCCAACATTGAACGCGTCGTTGGGATCGAGCGCGGCACGGGCGCCGCTCGATCCCACAAAACGCAGAAGATCTACCGACGAACCTGCCGAGCTTTCTTCAATTTGAAGGCCACCCACAGCACGGCAATCCATGCCGGGATCAGCATCACCGAAATGCGAATCGGCGGCGTCAGGTACATCACTACCAGGATCAGCACAATGAAGGCCAGGCACAGGTAGTTGGTCAGCGGATGCCCCAGGCTTTTGTAAAACGGGGTGATGCCGGCGGCCAACTTGGCCTTGCGGAATTTCAGGTGGGTAATGCTGATACTTGCCCAGTTGATCACCAACGCCGACACCGCCAAGGCCATCAACAGGCCAAAGGCTTCGCCCGGCATCAGATAGTTGATGAGTACGCACAGGCCCGTGGCGAACGCCGACACCCCCAGCGCGGTCAGCGGCACGCCGCTGCGGCTGACCTTCAGCAGTTGGCGCGGTGCATCGCCCTGGCTGGCCAGGCCGAACAGCATGCGGCTGTTGGCATACACGCAGCTGTTGTACACCGACAGCGCGGCAGTCAGGACCACGATATTGAGGATGGTCGCCACCAGGTCACTGTCCAGTTCGTGGAAAATCATCACGAAAGGGCTGCCCCCCTGCACTACCTTCTGCCAAGGGTACAACGACAGCAGCACCGCCAATGCACCGATGTAGAAGATCAGGATGCGGTACACCACCTGGTTGGTGGCCTTGGGGATGCTCTGGCGCGGGTTGTCGGCCTCGGCGGCGGTGATGCCCACCAGTTCCAGGCCACCGAACGAGAACATGATTACCGCCAGGGCCATCACCAGGCCGCTTACGCCGTTGGGGAAGAAGCCGCCGTACTGCCACAGGTTGGCCACGCTGGCATCCGGGCCACCATGGCCGCTGCTCAGCAACCAGGCGCCAAAGCCGATCATGCTGACAATGGCCACCACCTTGACCAGGGCAAACCAGAACTCCATTTCGCCGTAGACCTTGACCTGCGTCAGGTTGATCAGGTTGATCACCACGAAGAAGATCGCCGCCGTGGCCCAGGTGGGGAATTCCGGCCACCAGTACTGCACATAGATCCCGACCGCCGTCAGCTCGGCCATGCCGACCAGCACGTACACCACCCAGTAGTTCCAGCCCGAGACAAAGCCGGCGAACTCGCTCCAGTACTGGTGGGCAAAGTGGCTGAAGCTGCCTGCCACCGGCTCTTCCACGACCATTTCGCCCAGCTGGCGCATGATCAGGAACGCCATCAGGCCGGCGATGGCATAGCCCAGCAACACGGAGGGGCCGGCCAGTTGGATGGTCTGGGCAATGCCCAGGAACAACCCGGTACCGATGGCCCCGCCCAGCGCGATAAGCTGGATATGGCGATTCTTCAGCCCGCGCTGTAACTGCTCGGGCGTGCTCTGGTCTTGCATGAAGTGTCCTTTAGCTCAGTGAGGCAGTGTTGTCGCTGTTATTTGCAGTCAAGGATCTAGATCCATCCGCCCCACTGCAAGATGAAAATGCCGATGTTGGTGGTAATCGCCGCCATTAGCGTGGTAATCACGATGATCGACGCCGCCAGCTGATGGTTCCCGTTTGCCGCCCGTGCCATGACGTAGCTGGCTGCTGCGGTCGGGCTACCGATGTACAGGAACAGAATGCCCAGTTCCGCACCACGGAAGCCACACAACCAGGCACCCAGCGTACCGACCACCGGCAGCCAGACCATCTTCACCAGGCTGGCATCGAACGCCAACCTGCCGCTGTCGCGCAGTGCCGCCAGCGACAAGGTGCCGCCAATGCAGATCAACGCCAGCGGCAGGGTCATCTGGGCCAGGTAGTCGCCCGACGTCAGCAGCCAGTTGGGCAGCGGCACCTGGCCGTAGGCCATGGGGGTGGCTACCAGCACACTGATGATCAACGGGTTGCTGAAAATGCTCTTGCAGATGCTCCACGGGTCGGACTTGAGGTCCGGGCTGTACACCGCAAGCACCACCGCAGACAGCGAGTTGTACATAAGGATGACCAGGCCGGCGAGCACCGCCCCCAGAGAAATCCCGTAGTCGCCGTACAGGCTGGCAGCCAGGGCCAGGCCGATGACGCCGTTATTGCCGCGGAATGCGCCTTGGGTATAGATACCACGGTCGGCCAGCGGACTGCGCCAGATGGCCAGCCCCCAGGCAATGGCGAAGCCCACCAACGTGGCAACGATGAAGTACAGGATGACCCCGGGCTTGACTGCTGCAGCCAGGTCGGCGTGGTAGATGCCAAGAAACAGCAGCGCCGGCATGCACACGTTGAACACCAGCTGCGAGGCGACGCGGTTGAAATTATCGTCGATCAGGCGGATGCGTTTGAGCAGCACGCCCATGAACAGCATGGCGAAGACCGGTGCCGTGATGTTCAGCGTCTGGATAAGAAGGGCGAGCATGCGCAAGCGATCCTGGAGAGGGTTGCCGTTAGGTGGCTAATGATACGCCAACGGCTGGTATTTGCGGGGATCGCGGGGTGATTAAAGAGAAGCCTCTGTCAGTTATGCCCTCTTCGCGGGCTTGCCCGTTCCCACAGGTATTCGACAAGACTTGAGGCCTGTGCTGGTCCTGTGGGAGCGGGCAAGCCCGCGAAAGGGCCGGCCCAAGCCCAGCAAGAATCAGCGCCGGACCGGGCGCTTTTGCAGCTTGCGCTGCAAGGTCCGCCGGTGCATGCCCAGCGCTCGCGCGGTAGCGGAGATATTGCCCTCGTGCTCGTTCAGCACGCGCTGGATGTGCTCCCACTGCAGGCGGTCGACCGACATCGGGTTTTCCGGCACCAGGGTATCCAGGTCGGTGTGCTCCGACAGCAACGCCGCCAGCACATCATCGGCGTCAGCCGGCTTGCACAGGTAGTTGCACGCGCCGCGCTTGACCGCTTCCACGGCAGTGGCAATGCTCGAATAGCCGGTCAGGATCACCACGCGCATTTCCGGGTCCAGCTCCAGCAGCTTGGGCAGCAGCACCAGGCCGGAGTCGCCGTCCATCTTCAAGTCCAGCGTGGCATAGTCCGGCAGGTCCTGCTGGGCCAGGATCAGGCCTTCCTCGGCCGAGCTGGCAGTGCTTACGCGGAAACCACGACGGCTCATGGCACGCGCCATGACCCGGGTGAAGGTGGCATCGTCATCCACCAGCAGCAGGTGCGGCAGCTCTTCGCCTTCGACTTGGTTTTCTTCGCTCATCATTCATCTCCTCGCTTGCCATAGGGCAGGCGCAGTTCGGTCAGGGTGCCACCCTGTTCATGACTATAGAGTTTCACCGAGCCGCCCGCACGGGTCACGCTGGCCTTGCTCAAGAACAGGCCAAGGCCGAAGCCTTTGCCTTTGGTGGTAATGAAGGGTTTGCCGATGGCCTCGGCGATGGCCGGCGGCACGCCAGGGCCATGGTCGCGGATGCTGATGACGATGTCTTGGGCATCCCAGTCCAGGTGCACCTCGAGGTCATCAGGGCAGGCATCGGCGGCGTTGTTCAACAGGTTCAGCAATGCCTGGGTCAGGTCCGGCGGCGGGGTCAGGCGTGGCACCTGGCCGTCGCGCAGGCGCTGGAAGCGGTAGCTGGCTTCCGGGCGCATCAGGTGCCAGCGGTTCAGCGCTTCGTCCAGCCAAGCCGTGACATCCTGTTCAACCACCGCCAGGCGGCGGTTGGCTTCGGCGGCACGCACCAGCTGCTGCAGGGTTTCCTTGCACAGCTTTACCTGGTCCTGAAGGATCTGCAGGTCTTCCTGCAACAGCGGGTCGGTGTGGTCCTGGCGCATTTCGTTGATCAGCACGCTCATGGTCGCCAACGGCGTGCCCAGCTCATGCGCAGCACCGGCAGCCTGGGTAGCGACGGCCAGCAACTGCTCGTCGCGCAGGCTTTCTTCACGCCGCTCGGAACGCAGCTGCTCCTGCCGGCGCAGTTCTTCGGCCATCCGTGCAGCAAAGAAGGTAATGACGGCGGCGGCCAGGGCAATACTCAGCCACATGCCGTAGACCTGCATCTTGTCCCGCGCCATCGGCAGGCCTTCGAGGGGGTAGAACTGCACCAGCAGCAGGCTGTAGGCAGTCAAGGCAATACCGGACAGGATCAGCGAATACAGCCACGGCAGGGTCACTGCGGCAATCGCCAACGGCACCAGGTAATACGACACGAACGGGTTGGTCGAACCACCGGAGTAATACAGCAAGGCGCTGTGGATCAGCAGGTCACAGGCCAGCTGCAGGGCGTACTCCATTTCGGTGACTGGCAACGACAGCCGCAGCCGCAGGGCCGTGAAGGCACACAGCAGCGAGGACAAGGCCAAGGTGCCGGCCAGCGACAGCCAGGGCAATGGCAGCAGCTCGGTCCAGTAGGCGACACCCACCGAACCGGCCTGGGCAGCCAGGACCAGGACCCGAATGACGGTCAGGCGCCAGAGGTTCTGGCGGGTAGCGGACAACGGTTGTACGGCGGCGAGCATGAGCTCTCCTGATGAGTGCTCCAGAAAAATCGGCTGGAGTATACCGAAGCCGGGCGCCCTGCTGCAGCGATGCGGCAAAGCGCCACACTTTGTCACACTGTCATGATGGCACTTGTGAACCCACTACACTGTTCCCGGTCTGATGGGCCATGCGTGGCATGGATGACCAGAGCCCACGCCTTTTATTGCCAAGGAGTACCACATGCAAATCCCACGTCGCGGCGCCGCCCTGATCATGTCCTGCGGCCTGCTTGCCAGCCTGCCGGCCCTGGCTGCCGATGAACCGCGCTACAACCAGGTATCGCTGCGTGCCGAAGTCAGCAAGGAAGTGGCGCGCGACCTGATGGTCGTGACCCTGTACAGCGAAGCGCAGAATACCGACCCGGGCAAGCTTGCCAAGCAGATCACCGAAACCATGAACAAGGCCGTGCAGCAGTCGCGCCAGGTCAAGGACGTGAAGATCAGCCAGGGTAGCCGCAACAGCTACCCGGTGTATGACAGCAAGGGCCAGAAGATCACCGGCTGGCGCGAACGTGCCGAACTGCGCCTGGAAAGCGCCAATTTCCCAGCCCTGTCGCAGCTTACCGCCGACCTGCTGCAAGAACTGAAAATGGGTGGCATGGACTTCTCCATCGCCCCGGCCACGCGCAAGTCCAGCGAAGATGCACTGCTCAAGGATGCGGTCGACGCCTTCAAGGCACGCGCGCAACTGGCCACCGAAGCGCTGGGTGGCAAGGGCTACAAGGTGGTCAGCCTGAACCTGAACAGCAGTGGTTACCCTCGCCCGTACCTGCGTAGCGCACCGATGGCGATGAAGGCCATGGGCGCGGATGAAGCGGCGCCGGCGCCGGACATCGAAGCCGGGACCAGTGAGGTGAGCATGAACGCCGACGGGCTGATTGAAGTGCAGATGCCGTAACAGACTCACGAAACACCTGTGGCAGCGGGCACGCCCGCTGCCACAGAGCCCCGACCCAACCGCACAATTTAGCGATTTCAGACATCTCCTACGCACCAGCAAGGTGCGTCCTACACCCATCCCCGCGCCGAAATATTCTGAAAAAAGCCATCATTTTGCCCTCGCAAACGTTTAACTTCGCCGAAAGTTATACCGATGCGACATCCATGTACGCTCGTTCCACATTTCTGGCGCCAACTATCCTTGTATGTATTGCATTGGGAACACCCCCTGCATAAGTATCCGCAGGTCGGCTCACGAGGCCACCTCAATCGAAAAATGACAACAATGAGGCCACCATGCTCAAACACGCAGTCATTCCGTTCCTGCTAGGTGCAGGCTTGCTCACCGGTGCGCCTTCGGCCCTCGCCGCGTCCAACCTGGTGTTCTGCTCCGAAGGCAGCCCGGCCGGTTTCGACCCAGGGCAGTACACCACCGGGACCGACTTCGACGCCTCGGCCGAGACCGTATTCAACCGCCTGACCCAGTTCGAACGGGGCGGCACTGCGGTGATCCCGGGCCTGGCGACCAAATGGGAAGTGTCCGACGACGGCAAAACCTATACGTTCCACCTGCGCGAAGGGGTGAAGTTCCACACCACCGATTACTTCAAGCCTACCCGCCCGTTCAACGCCGACGACGTGCTGTTCACCTTCAACCGCATGCTCGACAAGGACCACCCGTTCCGCAAGGCCTACCCCACCGAGTTCCCCTACTTCACCGACATGGGCATGGACAAGAACATCGCCAAGCTGGAGAAGCTCGACGAGCACACGGTCAGGTTCACCCTCAACGAAGTCGACGCCGCGTTCATCCAGAACCTGGCCATGAGCTTTGCCTCGATCCAGTCCGCCGAATACGCTGACCAGTTGCTCAAGGACGGCAAGGCGGCCGACATCAACCAGAAACCCATCGGCACCGGCCCGTTCGTGTTCAGCAAGTACCAGAAGGATGCGCAGATCCGCTTCAAGGGCAACAAGGACTATTGGCAGCCTGATGACGTGAAGATCGACAACCTGATCTTCGCCATCACCACTGATGCCTCGGTGCGCATGCAGAAGCTGAAGAAGAACGAGTGCCAGGTCACCTTGTTCCCGCGCCCGGCCGACATCGAACCGCTAAAGGCCGACAAGAACCTGCAGATGCCACAGCAGGCCGGCTTCAACCTCGGCTACATCGCCTACAACGTGATGGACAAGATCAAGGGCAGCAGCGAGCCCAACCCCATGGCCCAGCTGAAAGTGCGCCAGGCGCTGGACATGGCCGTGGACAAAAAGAAAATCATCGAGTCGGTCTACCAGGGCGCCGGCCAGCTGGCAGTCAACGCCATGCCGCCCACCCAGTGGTCGTACGACACCAGCATCAAGGACGCCCCGTTCGACCCCGAAAAAGCCAGGCAGCTGCTTAAGGAAGCCGGTATCAAGGAAGGCACGGAGATCACCCTGTGGGCCATGCCGGTGCAACGCCCGTACAACCCCAATGCCAAGCTGATGGCCGAAATGCTCCAGTCCGACTGGAACAAGATCGGCATCAAGGCAAAGATCGTCAGTTATGAATGGGGCGAATACATCAAGCGCTCCAAAGGCGGCGAACAGGGCGCCATGCTGATCGGCTGGAGCGGCGACAACGGTGACCCGGACAACTGGCTGGGCACCCTGTACGGCTGCGATGCCATCGACGGCAACAACTTCTCCAAGTGGTGCTACAAGCCCTACGACGACCTGATCAAGCAGGCCAAGGCCACTTCCGACCAGGCCAAACGTACCGAGCTGTACCAAAAGGCGCAGCACATCCTC
This sequence comes from Pseudomonas sp. BN607, assembly GCF_029871175.1. NCBI lineage: Bacteria > Pseudomonadati > Pseudomonadota > Gammaproteobacteria > Pseudomonadales > Pseudomonadaceae > Pseudomonas > Pseudomonas sp. BN607. Next base: position 62,295 of record NZ_SSOE01000015.1, on the reverse strand, counting down.
AAGGAGCAGGTACCGATCACCCCGATCGCCCACTCCACCGTCTACCAGCCCATGAGCGCCAAGGTGAAGGACTTCAAGATCAGCCCATTCGCGCTGAACTCCTTCTACGGCGTCAGCGTGGACAAATAGGCTGACTGAGGCACCCGCTGAATCGCGGGTGCCCTTCACCCCCGCCACCTCTTCATGTCGTCCTGCGGCCATACGCTGCGGGGTCGGCGAACTGTTGCCGCCATTCGTACCCGGAGGCGGCGCGAACAGATGAAAAAGGATTTGCCATGCGCCACGTTACCCGCCTTTCCGCGTTGCTGGCCCTGGGCCTGGTCAGCCAATCCCCGGTCCTGCTGGCCAACAACCTGGTGTTCTGTTCTGAAGGTAGCCCTGCCGGTTTCGACACCGCCCAGTACACCAGCGCCACCGACAACGACGCCGCCGAGCCGGTCTACAACCGCCTGGTCGAGTTCGAGCGCGGCGGTACTGCCGTGCACCCTGCCCTGGCCACCCGTTGGGAGGTGTCCGAAGACGGCCTGCGCTACACGTTCCACTTGCGTGAAGGGGTCAGGTTCCACAGCAACAAGGCCTTTACCCCAGGCCGAGATTTCAATGCCGATGACGTGCTGTTCACCTTCAACCGCATGCTCGACAAGGACCACCCGTTCCGCCGGGCCTACCCTACCGAGTTCCCCTACTTCATCAGCATGGGCCTGGACAAGAACATCGCCCGGGTCGAGAAAACCGGCCCACTGACCGTGGTGTTCACTTTGAACACGGTCGATGCCGCGTTCATCCAGAACCTGGCCATGAGCTTTGCCTCGATTCTCTCCGCCGAGTACGCCGACACCTTGCTGGCCAGTGGGCGTGCCAGCGACATCAACCAGCAGCCGATCGGCACTGGCCCCTTCGTGTTCCAGCGCTACCAGAAGGACTCGCAGATCCGCTACAAGGGCAACAAGGATTACTGGGCGCCGGAGCAGGTGAAACTCGACAACCTGGTGTTCTCGATCAACGTCGACCCTTCGGTGCGCATCCAGAAGCTGCGCCGCAACGAGTGCCAGGTCACCCTGCATCCACGCCCGGCCGACCTGCCGGCACTCAAGGCCGACAGCAAACTGCAGGTCCTGCAGCAACCGGGCTTCAACCTCGGCTACATCGCCTATAACACCCAGCACGCACCGTTCAACCGCCTGGAAGTGCGCCAGGCGATGGACATGGCGGTGAACAAGAAAGCCATCATCCAGGCGGTGTATCAGGATTCCGGCCAACTGGCCGTCAACGCCATGCCGCCGACCCAATGGTCCTATGACGAAAGTATCAAGGACGCGCCTTACGACCCGGAAAAGGCCAGGCAGTTGCTGCAGCAGGCGGGGGTCAAGCCGGGCACCGAGGTCACCCTCTGGGCCATGCCGGTGCAACGCCCGTACAACCCCAATGCCAAGCTGATGGCGGAAATGCTCCAGGCCGACTGGCACAAGCTTGGCCTCAAAGTACGCATCGTCAGCTACGAATGGGGCGAATACCTCAAGCGCATGAAAAGCGGCGAACACGACATTGCCCTGATCGGCTGGACCGGTGACAACGGCGACCCGGACAACTGGCTGGGTACCCTCTACAGCTGTGATGCCATCGGCAGCAACAACTACTCGCAATGGTGCGACCCGCAGTACGACAACTTGGTCAAGCGGGCCAAGCAGGTCACCGACCAGGCGCAACGCAGCGCCCTGTACCAGCAAGCCCAGCAACGGCTCAAGCAGCAGGTACCCATTACCCCGGTGGCACATTCCACGGTTAACCAGCCGCTCAGCACCAAGGTATCCGAATTCAAGGTCAGCCCATTTGGGCGCAATGTTTTTTCCGGTGTGAGTGTTGATTAAGCGTTAGCCAGTACCGGCCTCTTCGCGGGCGAGCCCGCTTCCACAGGATCTCAACAGGTTCGGACACTGCGCCCTACCTGTGGAAGCGGGCTTGCCCGCGAAGAGGCCAGAACGGCCAACACAACGCCCCGATTCTGCCCGGCGATCCCGCGGCGACCCTGGCAACACCGCAGCAATCACCCGGCCCACAAGGCCGGCATAACTAGAAAAGAAAGGGAGCTTTAACCTTGAGAGTATTCACCTTGACCGCACTGGCCTTATCCATCAGTGCCGTATCCACCGTGGCCCAGGCTGACCCGCAAAGCCAGGACTTCATCCCCGTCACCCTGAAAAGTGAAAGCGCGCAGGCCCAGGCCAGCGGCTTCATCGACGGTCAGAGCCTGTCCGGCAGTACCCGCAACTGGTACGCCCGCGAGCGTGCCGCACGCGCCCCGTTGTGGAAGTACTACAAGAACGACGGCACCCGCCACCCCACGCACAGCCGCGAAAACTGGGTACAGGGCACCATCCTCAACTACAGTTCCGGCTTCACCGAGGGCACCGTGGGCATCGCCGTCGAGGCGGCCGGTTACAACGCCATCGCCCTGCAGCAGAGCCGCGAAGCGATTGCCGGCCCCAACAACCGCACGCTGACCCACAGCGATGGCGACCCCATTGGCCAGTGGAGCAAGCTGGGCCTGGGCAACATCAAGGCGCGGGTATCCAACACCACCCTTACCCTCGGCCGCCAGACAGTGGACACACCGATGATCGCCTACATCGGTAACCGCGCGCTGCCATCCAGCTTCCAGGGCGCGTTCCTGCACAGCGCAGAATTCGACAACCTCAGCTTCGACCTGGGCACCTTTGACCGCGTCTCGCCACGAACCGAGCAAAGCCTCAGCAAGTTCCGCAGCGAGTACAGTGCCACTGGCGTGGAAACCGACCGCGCCAGTACCGCCGGCATCAACTACCAGCCGTTCAAGAGCCTGAGTACCAGCCTGTACGCGACCAAAGCCGACGATTTCTGGAACCAGTACTACTTCGGCGCCAACCACGTGCTCGGCGACAGTGCAGTGCTCAGCCTGAGTACCGGCCTGAACTACTACAAGACGGTCGACGCCGGCAGCCAGAAGATGGGCAAGATCGACAACGACACCTACAGCCTGTCGTTCGACCTGACCCACCAGGCGCACACCCTCGGCGCCTCCTGGCAGCAGGTCAACGGCAACGAGTACTTCGACTACCTGCACGAAACCAACGGCATCTACCTGGCGAACTCGCTGCTGTCGGACTTCAACGGTCCCAACGAGAAATCGCTGAAGATTTCCTACGTACTGAACATGGCGCCCTACGGCGTGCCGGGGCTCAAGTTCAACCTGTACAACGCCCGCGGCTGGGGGATCGATGGCACCCACTACCGTGGGACCGCGTATGACGTGAACGGCCTGGATGGCGAAACCCACTATGAGTGGGGCATCGGCACCAGCTACGCGGTGCAGAGCGGGTCACTGAAAGACACCAGCATCCGTGCCACCTACACCACCCACCGCGCCAGCAAGGCACAGGGCGATGGCAGCCTGGATGAGTTCCGCGTGGTCACCACCATTCCATTCAATATTCTCTGACCGTTGGCGCCACGGTCCGCTTCACGGCGGGCCGTGGCGGCTACGCTGGAATCAATGCAAGCAGGGAGTCTTCAACCCATGCAGAGAGCTTTCATCAAATCGCTACCACTGCGTCTGGCATTGGCCGCGCTGGTGCTCGGCGGCGCCACGCAGGTGGCGGCCAAGCCGCTGGTGGTGTGCACCGAAGCCAGCCCGGAGGGGTTCGACGTGGTCCAGTACACCACTGGCGTGACCTTCGATGCCACCGCAGAAACGCTGTTCAACCGCTTGGTCGACTTCAAGCCTGGCACCACTGACGTGCAGCCGGCCCTGGCCGAACGCTGGGATATCTCGGCAGACGGCCTGACCTACACCTTTCACCTGCGCAAGGGCGTGAAATTCCACAGCACCGACTACTTCTCTCCCAGCCGCGAGTTCAACGCCGATGATGTGCTGTGGAGCCTGCGCCGCCAGCTCGACCCTGCCCACCCGTGGCACGACAAGACCAGCGTCGGTTACCCGTATTTCGAAAGCATGGCGTTCAAGGGGTTGCTCAAATCGGTGGACAAGCGCGACGACTACACCGTGGTGATCACACTCACCCGCCCAGAAGCGCCGTTCCTGCGGGACATGGCCATGGGCTTCACCTCGATCTACTCCGCCGAGTACGGCGACCAGTTGCTCAAGGCCGGCAAGACCGCCGAGCTGAACAGCAAGCCGATCGGTACCGGCCCATTCATCTTCCAGCGTTACAACAAGGACGCCCAGGTCCGCTTCAAACCCAACCCGGACTACTTCCGCGGCAAGCCGCCAGCCGACTCCCTGATATTCGCCATCACTACCGATAGCAACGTGCGCCTGCAGAAACTGCGCGCCAACGAGTGCCAGGTGGCGCTGTACCCCAAGCCGGATGACGTGCCGTCGATAATGGCCGAGCCCAGTCTCAAGGTTGCCCAAACCGAAGCGTTGGTCACCGGCTACATCGCCATGAATACCCAGCACAAATACCTCAACGATGTGCGCGTGCGTAAAGCCATCAACATGGCCTTCGACCGCCAGGCCCATGTCGACCAGCTGTTTGGCAAAGGCAACGCACTGGTGGGGGTAAACCCTTACCCTCCGACCATGATCGGCTACAACCCCCGCAACCAGAACCCGCCGCGCGACCTCGACAAAGCCCGTGCCCTGCTCAAGCAGGCCGGGGTACCCGAAGGTACGGTGATCACCCTGTTCACCCGTAACGGCGGCGGCATGACCAACCCTAACCCGCGTCTATCCGCCGAGATGCTGCAAGCCGACCTCAAGCAGATCGGCCTGAAGCTGGATATACGCGTGATGGAGTGGGCCGAGATGCTGCGCCGCGCCAAGAATGGCGAAGCCGACCTGGTGTCTACCGGTTGGGCTGGCGACAACGCCGACCCGGACAACTTCCTCACCCCGCTGCTGAGCTGCGAGGCGGCCAGGAACGGCGAGAACTATGCCCGCTGGTGCAACCCTAAGTTCCAGGAGCTGATCACCCGCGCCCGTGAGGTGATCGACAACGACGAGCGCGCAAGGCTCTATAGCGAGGCATTGAAGGTGTACGATGACGACCAACCCTGGATCAGCATGGCCCACCCCAAGGTGTTCACGGCCATGCGTGACAACGTGGAGGGCTACGTGATCAGCCCTCTGACCAACAATAACTTCGCCACGACCAAGGTGAAGTAGAACAACAACGACCGCCGGCCACCCACACGGGGACCGGCGGCACTGCCGTACCGGGCTGATCGCCCCACGGCCTGATGAGGTAACCCCGACAATGTTGAGTTTTATTGCCCGGCGCCTTGGCCTGTTGATACCGACCTTTTTCGGCATCACCTTGCTCACCTTCGCGCTCATACGCCTGATCCCCGGCGACCCGGTGGAAGTGATGATGGGCGAGCGCAGGGTCGACCCCGAAATGCATGCCCAGGCCATGGAACGCCTGGGCCTGAACAAGCCACTGCCGGTCCAGTACCTGGACTATGTCGGCAAGCTGGCACAGGGCGACCTGGGTGAGTCGCTGCGCACCCGCGAAAGCGTGTGGAGCGAGTTCATCACCTTGTTCCCGGCCACCCTGGAACTGGCCTTCGCCGCCCTGCTGTTCGCCGGCATCGTCGGCTTGCTGGCCGGGGTAGTCGCCGCGCTCAAGCGCGGCTCGCTGTTCGACCACGGGGTGATGGGCATTTCGCTGGCTGGCTACTCGATGCCGATCTTCTGGTGGGGCCTGATCCTGATCATGTTCTTCTCGGTCAGCCTGGGCTGGACCCCGGTTTCCGGGCGCATCGATCTGCTCTACGACATCGAGCCGAAAACCGGCTTCATGCTCATCGACACCCTGCTCAGCGATGAAGAAGGCGCGTTCAAGGATGCTGTGATGCACCTGATCCTGCCGGCCATCGTGCTCGGCACCATCCCGCTGGCGGTGATCGCCCGCATGACCCGTTCTTCAATGCTCGAAGTGCTGCGTGAGGACTACATCCGCACCGCCCGCGCCAAAGGCCTGTCACCGGCCCGTGTGGTGTTCGTGCATGGTCTGCGCAATGCGCTGATCCCGGTGCTGACCGTGTTCGGCCTGCAGGTCGGCACGCTGCTGGCCGGTGCGGTGCTGACCGAAACCATCTTTTCCTGGCCGGGCATCGGCAAATGGCTGATCGAAGCCATCGGTGCCCGTGACTACCCCGTGGTCCAGAACGGCATCCTGTTGATCGCCTGCCTGGTGATTCTGGTCAACTTCGTCGTGGACATTCTCTACGGCCTGGCCAACCCACGCATCCGTCATCAGCGCTGAGGCCCAAGCCATGACTAGCCCGATTCCAAAATCCGTGTCGCCGGCCAGCCCGGTGGACCAGAGCCTGCTCTACCCCTCCCCGTACAAAGAATTCTGGCAAGCCTTCGCGCGCAACAAAGGCGCGGTGATGGGCCTGGCCTTCATGTGCCTGGTGGTGTTCTGCGCGCTGTTCGCGCCGTGGGTAGCCCCGCATGACCCCAGCGAGCAGTACCGCGACTTTCTGCTGACCCCACCCGTGTGGCTGGAAGGCGGCACCTGGCAGTTCATCCTGGGCACCGACGAACTGGGCCGTGATCTGCTTTCACGGCTGATTCAAGGTGCACGGCTGTCGCTGCTGATCGGCCTGTCGTCGGTGGTGATGTCACTGATCCCGGGCATCCTCCTGGGCCTGCTCGCAGGCTTCTTCCCGCAGTTGCTCGGCCCGTCGATCATGCGCCTGATGGACGTGATGCTGGCGCTGCCGTCATTGCTGCTGGCTGTGGCCATCGTCGCCATCCTCGGCCCTGGCCTGATCAACACCGTGATTGCCATCGCCATCGTTTCCCTGCCGTCCTACGTGCGCCTGACCCGCGCCGCGGTAATGGGCGAACTTAACCGCGACTACGTCACCGCTGCCCGCCTGGCCGGCGCCGGTTTGCCACGGTTGATGTTCGTCACCGTGCTGCCCAACTGCATGGCACCGCTGATCGTGCAGGCAACCCTGAGTTTTTCCTCGGCGATCCTCGACGCCGCTGCGCTGGGTTTCCTCGGCCTCGGCGTGCAGCCGCCTACCCCCGAGTGGGGCACCATGCTGGCTTCGGCCCGGGATTACATCGAGCGCGCCTGGTGGGTGGTGAGCCTGCCCGGCCTGACCATCCTGCTCAGTGTGCTGGCAATCAACCTGATGGGCGACGGCCTGCGCGATGCGCTGGACCCGAAACTCAAGAACGCCGCCTGAGGAGGACGCCATGTCACTGTTGCAGATCAACAACCTGAATGTGCGCTTCGGCGACGCCAACGCAGTACCGGTGGTCGATGGCCTGGACCTGGCGGTGGACGCCGGAGAAATCCTGGCCATTGTCGGCGAGTCCGGCTCGGGCAAGTCGGTCACCATGATGGCCCTGATGGGCCTGATCGATGCCCCAGGGCGCATCACCGCCAATGCCCTTACCTTCGACGGCACCGACATGCTCAAGCTCAGCGGCCGGCAACGGCGCAAGGTGGTGGGCAAGGACATCGCCATGGTCTTCCAGGACCCGATGACCGCGCTCAACCCCAGCTACACCGTTGGCTACCAGATCGAAGAAGTGCTGCGCCAGCACTTGGGCCTGAAGGGCAAGGCCGCGCGCCAGCGTGCCCTGGAGCTGCTGAAAAAGGTCGAGATCCCGGCCGCCGAAAGTCGACTGGATGCCTACCCGCACCAGCTGTCCGGGGGCATGAGCCAGCGCGTGGCAATTGCCATGGCAATCGCTGGCGAGCCCAAGCTGCTGATCGCCGACGAACCGACCACCGCGCTGGACGTGACCATCCAGGCGCAGATCATGGAGCTGCTGGTGAACCTGCAGAAGGAGCGCAATATGGCGCTCATCCTGATCACCCACGACCTTGCCGTCGTTGCCGAAACGGCCAAGCGGGTGTGCGTGATGTACGCCGGCCAGGCCGTGGAAGTGGGCCAGGTACCCGACCTGTTCGACGTCCCCGCGCACCCCTACAGCGAAGCCCTGTTGGCGGCGATCCCTGAGCACAGCATCGGTGCCGAACGCCTGGCCACCCTGCCCGGCATCGTCCCCGGCCGCTACGACCGCCCCGCTGGCTGCCTGCTGTCGCCGCGCTGCCCGTATGTGCAGGACAACTGCCGGCGCCAGCGCCCGCCCCTCGACCCTCAGGCCCATAGCCTGGTGCGTTGCTTCTACCCGCTGAACCAGGAGGTGGCGTGATGGCCGTCGTTCTATCTGCCCGGGAGCTGACCCGGCATTACGAAGTCTCCCGCGGGCTGTTCAAGGGCCATGCCCTGGTCCGTGCGCTGAACGGCGTGTCGTTCGAGCTGGAGGCCGGCAAGACCCTCGCCGTGGTTGGCGAGTCGGGCTGCGGCAAGTCGACCCTGGCCCGCGCCCTGACGCTGATCGAAGAGCCATCGTCCGGCTCACTGCAAATTGCCGGCACCGAGGTGAAGGGCGCCAACAAGGCAGAGCGCAAGCAACTGCGCCGCGATGTGCAGATGGTGTTCCAGAGCCCCTACGCCTCGCTCAACCCACGGCAGAAGATCGGTGACCAACTGGCCGAACCGCTGCTGATCAATACCTCGCTGAGCAAGGCCGAGCGCCGCGACAAAGTGCAGAAGATGATGGAGCAGGTCGGCCTGCGCCCCGAGCACTATCAGCGCTACCCGCACATGTTTTCCGGTGGCCAGCGCCAGCGTATCGCCCTCGCCCGGGCGATGATGCTGCAACCGAAAGTGCTGGTGGCCGACGAACCGACCTCCGCGCTGGACGTGTCGATCCAGGCCCAGGTGCTGAACCTGTTCATGGATTTGCAAAGAGAGTTCAACACCGCCTACGTGTTCATCTCGCATAACCTCGCGGTGGTAAGGCATGTGGCGGATCAGGTACTGGTCATGTACCTGGGGCGGCCAGCAGAAATGGGGCCGAAGGAGGACATCTACGAGAAGCCGCTGCACCCGTATACCCAGGCGCTGCTGTCGGCAACTCCGGCGATTCATCCAGACCCGTTGAAGCCGAAAATTCGTATCGTCGGGGAGCTGCCCAACCCGCTGAATCCGCCGGATGGGTGTGCGTTTCACAAGCGCTGCCCGTATGCGACCGAACGGTGTGCCAAGGAGGTGCCGGCGCTGAGGCAGGTGAGTACACGGCAGGTTGCCTGCCATTATGCGGAGCAGTTTCTTTAACTGTTAGAAAACTGGGCAGCACTCAATGCGAAAAACAGCAGTTTGCTTTGCTGCCCAGTCACTCTTCCTGACCACCGCGCACTTAGCAGGGCTAATAGTGTAGGACTGAGCATGCGTTCCAGCCCCGACGGCCTTGACGGAACACAGCTGCATACCGTTTTGAGTTCAGTGAAAAGCAAAAATTGGAAATTCACTTCGGCGCACGGCGTGTGTGAGGTCGGTGTTTCGGGCCGGGGTGAACGCGACGGCCGTGTTTATCAAGGTAGCTGGTCGATGCACAGACAACAAAGTCGACAGAAAACAATTCGCGTGCCACCAGCCCTAAGGGTGGGCTATCAGTGACTCTTATGCCAACGTCGACACCCTCGTTAATGAAGTCAAAATCCCCTTCATTAGAAATGAGCTGGACATTGACGCTGGGGTAGCATTAAAGAAACTCAGGAACGAGTTGATGACACAACACATACAACGAACGTGGCACCGCGACACGGATAAGCCCTTACGGGCTTTCGAGAAATCGCTCCTTTAATCGAAATATATTTGCTGACGACTCACGCAGCTATATCAACATAAACTTTCGCAAGGCAGCATTGATAGTCCATTGCCCTGAGCACTCATATCTACAGGACCACAGCGAAGACATGCGCCACTGGCACAACTCCCAAAAAATCTACAATTTTACATACCGAAAAAATCTCACCCATACAGGTGCAGAAGCAAAGCCCCTGACAGCACTAGGCTAACACCGCCGATCTGGATAACTGACAGCCGCTCGCGAAAAAAGAAGTACCCCAGGATCGCGGCAATACCACCCGACAAAGTACTGATGACGGTGACAACGGAAACCGAGCCATTTAGCGCCCCCCAAGAAAACGCAGAAAACCCTCCCAAGTTGAAAAGACTGGCCCCGCACAGTGAGCCATAGGTCTTCAGCGTTATCGTCGTATGGTCCCGCAGAAACCTGACGGCTTCACGGATCAGGAACATGACCCCTACCGCATACCCTAGCGCCAGCATGTTCACCGGTCCCAGCGCCGGCAAGGCGAATTTCCCCTGAATCCAGAAGCTGATGCCGTAGAGCATGGCCGCCAACAAAGCAAACCACACAGACTTCACACTGGTGACCTTACGATCGAAATCACCACCCTTATCGCTGCGGCAGGCCAACAGCACGCCGAAAAAGCAGACAAGGATACCGACCACCTGCCAAGCGGAGAGGGCATCGCCACCCAGCCATGCCAACAGCGTTGTAAAAACACCATACGAAGTGACCAGGGGCGCCACGACGGCTGTCTTGCCAATAGCGAAAGCTTTTGAAAGCGCCAGCGCTCCTACTACGGTGCTTAGAGAGGCGACAACTCCTAACCCTATGGTGAGCCAAGGTGCAGATATAAACTTTTGCCACTGATCGGCTGAAACAGCAATCAATACTGCCATCAAGAAAAGCCCTAGCAACTGCCCGAAAAATACCGCCCGCTTTACTCCGACCGCTCTTGCGTTCACGCCGACCAAGAAGTCGGTAGCCCCCCAGAACACCGCAGCCAGCAACCCCATGAATACGTCCATAGTAACGGCCTTTAATTATGAGTTATTCCTCAACCTCCCCAGACAGTAATCGGGAAAACAGCAGAAATCAAACATCTATTTTGGACGAGCGCCTACAGATCGACCTATTTCTGCACGCCCACCAGCCTAGCAACGCCATTAACGGGTTAGTTAGTACCGTAGAGACAATGGGAAGCGCCAATAGCATACTGTAGGAACTTTCAGACAACACACCCGCCTTTACTCCTACACTAAGTATCACTAATTCAAAGAGACCTTTGGCGCTCATCAGCACACCAACTTCTATTGAATTTATTGGTCTCAAGCCCCCAAAGCTTCTGGATTCGCGAAGGCGATAAAGTCAAAAAGCATGGAGAATTTCGTCGGGATAGAGGACCTGCATCTTTTGCGATGAATTCGCCGGATGGGTGTACGTTTCACAAGGGCTGTCCGTATGCGACCGTACGGTGCCAAGGAGGTGCCGGCGCTGAGGCAGGTGAGTACGCGACAGGTTGCCTGCCACTATGCGGAGCAGTTTCTCTAGGCGTTGAGTTGTCGGGTCTGCTTCCCAGCCCTTTTGCGACACAAGGCCCCACCTTGATCGCGCCAGCTTTCAGGTGTTGTGCAAGCCAGTTGTCTCCTCAGGAACTGCTCAAGCCTGCGGCGTACCTGAGCGGGCTTGCCCGCGAATAATCCAACACGGTGGATAGCACCGGCTCCGCCGGTGTTCGCGGGACAAGCCCGCTCCCACAAGGATCACGCTAGATTCTAGAAATTGAGCAAGACAGTTGCTCCCCCCAGGGTGGGAGCAGAGCAGCCTTTTGTCGCGAAGGGCGGCCTAAGCCGCCCTTCTGATCAGTGCATGAACAGGGCAATCAGGATGATCACGGGGATCGGTACCCCAAGCATCCACAGCAGTATCGAGCGCATAGTGATTCTCCTTGCTTAACGTTGAACGGTGCGGTGAGTAACGTAGTCGCCTTCAACCCACTGCACCCGGTCACGCAGACGACCGCCATACAGGGCAGCCAAGCTGGCGAAGAAGGCCCCACACAGCAACGCGACGAAGGTCCACAGCGCTGTCCAGGCAGCAACTTTGGCAGCGGTTTCAGCCGCTTGTTTGGCATCGGTTTTCAGTTGTTGTACCTGGGCCATCACCTGGTCCACGCGCGCTTCAGCTTCGGCCTGGGTCAGGCGAGTGCGTTGCGCAACCAACTGCGCCAGGTAAGCACGGTCTTCGGCGGGCAACGCACCGTCCCCTGCAATACCCTTGGCCAGAATGCGTGCGGCTACGCCATTTGCAGCATCCTCGCTGACCGGCGCCGGGCCGTCGCCACGGAACAAGCTATCGACGAAGTAGCCCATCGAGTCGTTGTCGCTACCGGTTGCCGACGAAGCACCCGCGGCGGCGGATACGGTGGCCGCCTGGGAAGCCGCACTGGCACCGGCACCCACCAGATTACCTGCAGCACCCAGTATCAGCATCGCCGCCACCAAAGTGGCCACCGCCCAAGACAGGAAGCCATGCGCGGTATCACGAAAGTACACTTCATCGCCGTGCAGGTTGGCCCACTTCACCCGCAGCCGACCCGCGATATAACCGCCAAGGCCTGAAGCAATGATTTGGGTCACCAGCAGCCAGACGATGGTCGAAACGCCCAGGGCTTTCGCACTCGCGCCTTCGTCAGCCCAAGGCGAGGTGGCCGCAAAGCCAAGGCCGGCGCCCAGTACCACCAGTATCAGGGACACCGACGCGGCGGCAGCCGCGCCAGCGAAGATCGCCGCCCAGGAAACACCTGAGCGGCTTTGCGTATCTACAACGGGATAGTCGGCAGGGGTGATCATGATGTGTGCGCCTTATGTTGTTAGCGAAAATTCCATTCGCGCATTAACCATTGCAGCGGCTGTGCCAGTTGTGACAAAAAATGACGCCCATACAAATCAATGAGTTAGAAAGCTCCGCTGAATCAGGACCGTGCAAAATGCGCGACTGGCGCTAATGCATCAGGTGTTCTGCATTCTTGTAACAAGGCCAGTCGACGGGGCATGATTCGGTCATGACGCTTCCCGACGACGCTGCCCAGACCCCGCTCACCGCCGACACCGTGCTGCGCTACCACCTCTGCTGGAAGCATCGCGACCTCGACGGTGTCATGGCGCTCTACCACCCCGATATCCAGTACCACGACTTCTTCCAGAACCGCGTGCTCGGCCACCAGGAACTGCGCGACTACGTACGCGCCTGCCTGCCCCATGAAGCCGGCGAGGACATCGTCCACAGCGACCGCATCCGCGTCGATGGCTGCACCGCGTTCATCCAGTATCAGGTCACGGTGCAGGGCGGCGACGGCCTGGTGGCGTTCCAGTCCAGCGAGGCGATCACCGTCAGGGACGGCCTGATCTGGCGGGTCAACGAGTACGCCACGCTGGTACGCCAACATGGCAATGGCCTGGTCAGCAGCGGCCCGCGCCCGGCCACCAGCCGCCTGGGCCTGTCACCGCGGCAGCTGTCGACCATGGCCCAGGACCTGGAGCACTACTTCCAGCGCCAGCGCCCGTACCTGGACCCAGAACTGGACCTGCAGCAAGTAGCGGAAGCCAGCGGGTACAGCCGCAACCAGATTTCCTACCTGCTTAACCAGGTGCTCGGGCAAAGCTTCTACCGCTACGTCAACCAGGCGCGGCTGCAGCACCTGATGGCCTGCCTGGACGACGACAGCGTCGAAACGCCGATCGACGACCTGGCATACAACGCCGGTTTCAACTCGCTGTCGGCGTTCTACAAGTGCTTCCGCGAACACACCGGGCTCACGCCCAAGGCCTACCTGAAGCAAATTTCCCTGCGTGCACGCACGTAAGACAGCCGCCCACTGACACCACTAGCATCGCCCACAGACCTTGACGGATGTGGAGCCAAACCCGATGCAACCCCTGCGCACGCTCAGCCTTTGGATGGACCAGCTCGACGAGCCACTGTGCGCCCGCCCAGCCCTGCGCGACGACCTGGACGCGGATGTGTGCATCATCGGTGCCGGCTACACCGGCCTGTGGACCGCCTATTACCTCAAGCGCCAGGCACCCCAGCTGAACATTGCAGTCATCGATGCCAACATCGCCGGTTTCGGCGCCTCGGGGCGCAACGGCGGCTGGCTGATGGGCAACCTGCTTGGCGAAGACCGCCTGCTTGCCAGCCTGTCGCCACAACAGCGACGCAGCAGTATCGACCTGCTGCACGGTATTCCCGATGAAGTACACCGCGTGCTGCAGCGCGAAGGCATCGACTGCGACTACCGCAAAGGCGGTGTGCTGTACTGCGCCGCGCGCTACCCGGAACAGGAGCGCAGCCTGCGTGGCTACCTCGATGACTTGTATCGCCAGGGCATGACCGAGGACGACTATCGCTGGTTGCGCCCCGAACAGCTGGACGCCCAGCTGCGGGTCAGCAACGCCTATGGCGCCATCTACAGCCCGCACACCGCCACCATTCAGCCCGCCAAGCTGGTGCGCGGGCTGGCCCGGGCAGTTGAGGCGCTGGGCGTACCGATCTACGAGAACACCCCGGCCATCGATTGGCAGCCCGGCGAGGTACGTACTCCGCTGGCGCGCATCCGCTGCCAATGGATGGTGCCCGCCGTGGAGGGTTATGCAGCCAGCCTGCCGCCGCTGGGCAAACATCAGCTGCCGGTACAGAGCCTGCTGGTAGCCACCGAGCCGTTGCCGGAAACCACCTGGGAGCAGATTGGCCTGAGCCAGGGCCAGGCCTTCAGTGAAAGCAGCCGCCAAGTCACCTATGGCCAGCGGACTGCTGACAACCGCCTGGTGTTCGGCGCACGGGGTGGCTACCGCTTTGGTGGCCGCCTACGCGAAAACTTCAACCTCGACGAGCACGAAATCGAGCTGCGCCGCTACCTGTTCAGCGAGCTGTTCCCACAGCTCAAGCACGTGCGCATCACCCATTCGTGGGGCGGTAACCTCGGCATGGCGCGGCGCTTCCGCCCGCACATGCTCTGCGACCGCCAGCGCGGCATCGCCCTGGCCGGCGGCTACGGCGGCGAAGGCGTCGGTGCCACCAACCTGGGCGGACGCACCCTGGCAGCGCTGATCCTCAACCAGCACAACGAGCTGACCGCGCAACCCTGGGTACTCGACAACCGACCCGTATCAAGCCTGGCCAGCTGGCCACCCGAACCCTGCCGCTGGCTGGGCTACAACGCGATCATCCAGAGTTTCGTCCACGAGGACCGGACCCTCGCCAACCCCGCCAGTGCGCCGTGGAGGCGGCGCCTGGCCAGCAACCTTGCGGACCTCATGGAAGGCTTCATGCACTGACTTCCCTTTTACCCGACACAGGATCCACCGGTCATGAGCATCACCCAGTTCAAGAACACCGACAGCGCCGTGCTCGACAGTTCCAACCCCGTTGCGGTACCGCTCGGCGAGCCAGTGGCCGTGACCTCGGTCAACAGCGTGGAGCGCAGCGATGGCGTCGAAACCGGCATCTGGGAATGCACCCCAGGGCGCTGGCGGCGGCAGATCGTGCAACAGGAGTTCTGCCATTTCATCAAGGGCCGCTGCACCTTCACCCCGGACGGTGGCGAGCCCTTGGTCATAGAAGCCGGAGACGCACTGATGCTACCGGCCAACAGCACCGGCACCTGGGATATCCAGGAGACCGTGCGCAAGACCTACGTACTTATCTTCTGATCCGCTGATCGCCTGCCTTCGATAACAACAGACAAAGCAAGGTAAACCCGACATGCGCACACTCCTTCTCGCCCCCTTGATGCTGGCCGCCAGCGTGGCCGGTGCCGCCGAAACGGTAAAGATCTACAACTGGTCCAGCTACGTTGCCCCGGACACGCTGAAGAACTTCCAGCAAGCCAGCGGTATCGTGCCCACCTACGACGTATACGACAGCAACGAAACCCTCGACGGCAAGCTGATGACCGGCAACTCCGGCTACGACGTGGTGTTTCCCTCCAACCACTTCATGGCCCGGCAGATTCAGGGCAAGGCCCTGAAGCGCCTGGACAAGTCGCAGTTACCCAACTGGCACAACCTCAACCCGGTGCTGCTCAAAGCGCTGGAGGTCAACGACCCGGGCAACCAGTACGGCTTCCCGTACCTATGGGGCAGTACCGGCATCGGCTACAACATCGACAAGGTCAAGGCGGTGCTCGGCGACAACGCGCCCGTGGACTCCTGGGACCTGATCTTCAAGCCCGAGTACATGAGCAAGCTGAAAAGCTGTGGCGTCGCGGTGCTGGACAACGGCCCCGAACTGCTGCCGATCGCCCTGCACTACCTGGGCCTGCCGCACCACAGCCAGAACCCGGCGGACTACGACAAGGCCAAGGCGCTGCTGATGCAGGTACGGCCGTACATCAGCTATTTCCACTCGTCCAAGTACACCGGCGACCTGGCCAACGGCGATATCTGCGTGGTGGTGGGCTTCTCGGGGGATGTGCTGCAGGCGAAGAACCGTGCCGACGAGGCGAACAATGGCGTGAAGGTGGGCTATTCGATTCCCAAGGAAGGCGCGCCGATGTGGTTCGACATGGTGGCCATGCCGGCCGATGCACCCGATGAAAAGGCCGGGTATGCCTACATGAACTACCTGCTGCAGCCGGAGGTGATGGCCAACATCAGCAACCATGTGCAATACGCAAACGGCAACCTCAAGGCAGATGGGCTGGTAGACCCGGCAATGAAGGGCAATACGATGATTTACCCGAGCGACGAGGTGATGGGCAAGCTGTATGCGCTGGAGGCGATGCCGGCGAAGATCGACCGTATTCGTACGCGAATCTGGACCAGTATCAAAGCCGGTAACTGATTTCAGTCGTTACGACGTCCTTGTGGGAGCGGGTTTACCCGCGAATGCAGTGTTGAATCTACCGATGCATTCGCGGGTAAACCCGCTCCCACAGAGGTCAAGAGCAAGCTCTCGAGATCAGTGGTGCTCCCGGGTAGCGCGGAACTTGATGTCCGGCCAGCGCTCTTCCATCAACGCCAGGTTGACCCGGGTCGGCGCCAGGTAGGTCAGGTGACCGCCGCCGTCGATGGCCAGGTTTTCCATGGCCTTGGTCTGGAATTCCTCGAGCTTCTTCTTGTCATCGCAGCTGATCCAGCGCGCCGACCAGACGGTGATAGGCTCGTAAGCGCACTCGACCTTGTACTCTTCCTTCAGGCGGCTGGCGACCACGTCGAACTGCAGCACACCGACCGCACCGAGGATGATGTCGTTGCTGCGCTCAGGGAAGAACACCTGTGTAGCACCTTCTTCGGCAAGCTGCTGCAGGCCTTGACGCAGTTGCTTGGATTTCAGCGGGTCTTTCAGGCGTACGCGGCGGAACAGCTCCGGCGCGAAGTGCGGGATACCGGTGAAGCCCAGCGCCTCGCCTTCGGTGAAAGTGTCGCCGATCTGGATGGTGCCGTGGTTGTGCAGGCCGATGATGTCACCGGCAAAGGCTTCTTCCAGCTGCTCACGCTCAGAGGAGAAGAAGGTCAGCGCATCGCCGATGCGCAGGTCCTTGTTCAACCGCACATGGCGCATTTTCATGCCCTTCTCGTACTTGCCCGAGCAGATACGCATGAAGGCGATACGGTCGCGGTGTTTCGGGTCCATGTTCGCCTGGATCTTGAACACGAAGCCGGTGAACTTCTCTTCCACAGGCTCCACGGTGCGCTCGTGGGCAACACGGCCAAGCGGACGCGGCGCCCAGTCGACCACCGCGTCGAGCACGTGGTCGACACCGAAGTTGCCCAGCGCAGTACCGAAGAACACCGGGGTCAGCTGACCGTTGATGAACTCTTCCTGGTTGAACTCGTGGCAAGCGCCCTGCACCAGTTCCAGTTGCTCGACGAACGAATCGTACTGGTCGCCCAGGTGGGCGCGCGCTTCGTCCGAGTCCAGCTTCTGGATGATCTTGGCTTCGGTGCGCTCGTGGCCGTGGCCCGGGGTGTACACCACGATGTAGTCACCGGTCAGGTGGTACACACCCTTGAAGTCGCGGTAGCAACCAATCGGCCAGGTGATTGGCGCGGCCTTGATCTTCAAAACGGCTTCGATCTCGTCGAGCAGTTCGATCGGGTCGCGGATGTCACGGTCGAGTTTGTTGATGAAGCTGACGATAGGCGTGTCACGCAGGCGGCACACGTCCATCAGGGCGATGGTCCGCGGCTCTACACCTTTACCGCCGTCGAGCACCATCAGCGCCGAGTCCACCGCGGTCAGGGTGCGGTAGGTGTCTTCCGAGAAGTCTTCGTGGCCGGGGGTGTCGAGCAGGTTGATCATGTGCTCGCGGTACGGGAACTGCATCACCGAGGTGGTGATGGAGATGCCGCGCTGCTTCTCCATTTCCATCCAGTCGGAGGTGGCGTGGCGGTCGGACTTGCGCGACTTCACGGTACCGGCGACGGCAATGGCCTTGCCCATCAGCAGCAGCTTCTCGGTGATGGTGGTCTTACCGGCGTCGGGGTGGGAAATGATTGCGAAAGTGCGGCGCTTCGCGACTTCGGCGGCCTGGTTGGTCATGGGAAATCGCCTGACTGGGGGATTTGAAAGGGGCAGTATCATACCTGAAGTTGGGCCTGGACCAAAATCTGCGGAAGTAGGCGCGGGTTTACCCGCGAAGATGCCGGCACAGACAAAAGAAATCCAACAGACCATCGCTTTATCACGACAAATGACCAAAGCGCAGTTATTTCAACGCCTGCAGCCCATTAAGGCGCTGTTTTTTCTCGCTATAAATCCTGCCACCCAGCGATTAACACTGGCCAAATGCCGCCTCAGATGGGAACCTTTACACCCACGGAGACGTCCACTCCCCTGCAACCCGCTTCGGTTGGGGACTGGTTTCATCAGCATTTTCGGGCCCGACGGGGTTCGGCTCATGGCCTGATCGCAGCCTTCGGCTTGCATCTCGCTGCTACTCGCGAACACACCACCCGCCGCCAGGATTGGCCGGCTTCCAAGAAGTGTGCTCGCCGACAACACAAGGAGTCCGCCTGTGGCTAAACGCTACGGAAAGGGGCTGTTGGGATGGGCCGCCGTGCTCGTCATCCTGGCCCTGCTGGTCCACTGGATCGGCATCGACACGATCGCGCGTTATCGCGACGATCTTGGGTTCTACCTGCAAGCGCACCTGGTATTGGTGCTGGCTTCGATGGCGGCGGCGTTGGCCGTGGGCATCCCCGCCGGCATTGCGTTAAGTCGACCGCACCGGGTCGACAAAGCCGAGCGCTTCATGCAGTTCTTCAACGTTGGCAACACCATTCCCCCCCTTGCCGTTCTGGCCATCGCCCTGAGTATCCTGGGCATCGGCGCCGGGCCTGCGATCTTCGCACTGTTCCTCGCGTCCCTCCTGCCCATCGTGCGCAACACCTACGAAGGCCTGAAAAACGTCCCCGCCTCGCTCAAGGAAGCCGCTACCGGCATCGGCATGACCCCGCGCCAGCAACTCTGGCAGGTGGAGCTGCCCAACGCGGTGCCGATCATCGTCGGCGGCGTACGCGTGGCCCTGGCGCTGAACGTGGGCACCGCGCCGCTGGCATTCCTGATCGGCGCCAACAGCCTGGGCAGCCTGATCTTCCCCGGCATTGCCCTGAACAACCAGCCGCAGCTGCTGCTGGGGGCCGCCTGCACCGCGCTGCTGGCACTGGTGCTGGACGCAGCGGTGAGTTTCTCCAGCAGGCGCTGGCTGGAACGTGGCCTGGCCCAATAAGGATAGGAAACGCATGAAGAAGAGAATCGCCTTGCTGCTGGGCGCGGCCCTGCTGTTCGCAGGAGTTGCCCAGGCAGCGGAAAAACCCCTGGTGCGCATCGGCGCGCGGGTGTTCACCGAACAGACCGTGCTCGCCGAAATCACCGCGCAATACCTGCGCGCCAACGGCTTTGACGTACGCGTCACCACCGGCCTTGGCAGCAGCATCGCTCGCCAGGCCCAGGAAACCGGCCAGCTCGACCTGATGTGGGAATACACCGGGGTGTCGCTGGTGTCCTACAACCACATCGATGAGCGTATGCCCAGTGCCGAGGCCACCTACGCCAAGGTCAAGGAGCTGGATGCCAAGAAAGACCTGATCTGGCTGACCCCATCGAAATTCAGCAACACCTATGCCCTCGGCTTGCCGAAGCAGGTCGCCGAGGCCTACCCCCAGATCAATTCGATCAGCGACCTCAACCAGGTGCTGCGCGACGAGCGCAAGCGTAACCACCTGGTGGCCCTGGACACCGAGTTCGCCAACCGCCCCGACGGCCTGGTCGGGCTCAAGGAGATGTACGACCTGCAGGTCGGCCGCGCCAATATCCGCCAGATGGACGCAGGCCTGGTCTACACGGCCATGCACAACAACCAGGTGTTCGCAGGCCTGGTCTACACCACCGACGGTCGCCTGAGCGCGTTCAACCTCAAGCTGCTCGAAGACGACAAGCACTACTTCCCCGACTACACCGCCGCCCCGGTGGTGCGCAAGGCCGTGCTCGACGCCAACCCGCAACTGGTCGCCCTGCTCAAGCCACTGGCCGAGCAGCTCGATGACGAGACCATGCGCCAGCTCAATGCCAAGGTCGACGTGGACCACCAGAACCCGTCCGCAGTGGCCGCCGCCTTCCTGCGAGAGCATCCCCTCAAGGAGGTACAGCCATGAGCCTGCTCGACACGTTCGCCCACCTCGACTGGGCCCAGGTGCTGCAACTGACCTGGCAGCACATCATGCTGGTCGGCATCGCCGTCGGCCTGGCGATCCTCGTTGGCGTGCCGCTGGGTATCCTGATGACCCGCTTCCCGGCGGTGGCCGGCCCGCTGCAGGCCAGCGCCACGGTGCTACTGACCATCCCATCGATTGCGTTGTTCGGCCTGCTGCTGCCGTTCTACTCCAAGTTCGGCCAGGGGCTGGGCCCCTTGCCGGCGATCACTGCCGTGTTTCTTTATTCGCTGCTGCCAATCATGCGCAACACCTACCTGGCCCTGACCAATGTCGAGCCCGGTATCCGTGAAGCCGCGCGTGGCATCGGCATGACCTTCGGCCAGCGCCTGCGCATGGTCGAGCTGCCCATCGCCGTGCCGGTGATCCTCGCCGGGGTGCGCACCGCCGTGGTGATGAACATCGGTGTGATGACCATTGCCGCCACCATCGGCGCTGGCGGCCTCGGCGTGCTGATTCTGACTTCCATCAGCCGCAGCGACATGTCGATGCTGCTGGTCGGCGCCGTACTGGTCAGCCTGCTGGCGATCATCGCCGACCTGCTGCTGCAAACCCTGCAACGTGCCCTGACTCCAGAAGGACTGCGCTCATGATCGAACTGAAGAACCTCAGCAAAACCTTCAACGTCAACGGCAAGGACGTCAAAGCCGTCGACTCGGTAAGCCTCACCGTCAACGAAGGGGAAATCTGCGTGTTCCTCGGCCCGTCGGGCTGCGGCAAGAGCACCACGCTGAAAATGATCAACCGCCTGATCACGCCGACCTCCGGCCAGGTGTTCATCAACGGCGAAGACACCACCGGCCTGGACGAAGTCACCCTGCGCCGGCACATCGGCTACGTGATCCAGCAGATCGGCCTGTTTCCCAACATGACCATCGAGGAGAACATCACCGTGGTCCCGCGCCTGCTTGGCTGGGATAAACAGAAATGCCACGAGCGCGCCCGCGAATTGATGCACATGATCAAGCTGGAGCCCAAGCAGTACCTGCAACGCTACCCACGCGAGCTTTCCGGTGGCCAGCAGCAGCGTATCGGCGTGATCCGTGCGCTGGCGGCAGAAGCGCCGGTACTGTTGATGGATGAACCGTTCGGCGCGGTCGACCCGATCAACCGCGAGATGATCCAGAACGAGTTCTTCGAGATGCAGCGGGCACTGAACAAGACCGTGATCATGGTCAGCCATGACATCGACGAAGCGATCAAGCTGGGCGACAAGATTGCCATCTTCCGTGCCGGCAAGCTGTTGCAACTGGATCACCCGGATACCCTGCTGGCGCACCCAGCGGATGATTTCGTGAGCAACTTCGTTGGCCAGGACAGCACCCTCAAACGCCTGTTGCTGGTGCGTGCCGAGGATGCGGCGGACAACGCGCCCTCGGTGAGCCCGGAAACACCGGTGAGCGACGCGCTGGAGCTGCTGGATGAGCACGACCGCCGCTACGTGGTAGTGACCGATGCACAGAACAAGGCCCTGGGCTACGTGCGCCGGCGCGACATGCACCGCCAGCAAGGCACTTGCGGTGATTTCCTGCGGCAGTTCAATGCCACGGCGTCGTACGATGAGCACTTGCGCATCCTGCTGTCGCGCATGTATGAGTTCAACCGCGCGTGGTTGCCAGTGCTGGATGCCGAGCAGGTATTCCTGGGCGAGGTGACTCAGGAATCGATCGCGGCGTACCTGAGCTCGGGGAGATCGCGCGGCGCCAAGACCAGTATCGTCTCGCCGGCCGAGGCAGTGGTTTCGTAATGCCGGGGGGCGCCTTGCGCCCCATTCGCGGGGCAAGCCCGCTCCCACAGGACGGCGTCGATATCAAGCCTGTGGGAGCGGGCTTGCCCCGCGAATGGGCCGCACAGCGGCCCCCGGCGAGTTCAGATCAGAACCCTACGCTAGCCTGCACATAGAAAGTCCGCGGCTCACCCACATAGAGGCCGGCATTGTTGTCGCTGGAGCGGGTGAAGTACTGCTTGTCGAACAGGTTCTTCACCCCCGCCGCCAGCTTCAGGTTGGACACTTCAGGCCCGAATTCATACCCACCGCGGGCATGCCAGGTCACATAACCCGGAATATCGCCATACTGCCCGTCGGCACTTGGCTCGGTAATGTAATCGCCATTGAAGCTGCCGTCGGCATTGATCCCAGTACCCGGCGCACGCTGCTTCGATTGGGCATAGGCGTCCAGGTTCCAGGTCCAGCGGTTAACGGCGTAACGCACCCCGGCAGTGGCCACCTGGCGCGAATAGAACGGCAGGTCACGGCCCTTGAAGCCCGGAATGTCCCCCTCATACGTAGCGCGGGTATAGGTATAGCCACCGCTCACCGAAAGCCCGTCCAGCCGCGGGTCCAGCCCGGCAAGGTCATAACGCACCGAAGCCTCGATGCCCTGGTGCTTGGTCGCACCGAGGTTGGTCCAGCCCACGTCGTTGCTGATGTACTGCAGCTCGTCATCAAAGTCGATGTAGAACGCGGTCAACTCACCGGCGAAACCACCGTTGTCATACCGGGTGCCGATTTCATAAGTCTTGGCCTTCTCCGGCTCCAGGCCATTGGCCGTGCTGTTGCCAGTACCGCCCTGGCCCAGCTGGAAGTACTGCAGGCTGCCAAACGAGGTCTCATAGTTGGCGAACACCTTCCACGCATCAGAGATGTGGTACATCACACTCAGCGCCGGCAGCGGCTCGTTGCTGGTGATGCTGCGCTTTTTCTCCGGCACTGGCTGACCGTTGGCGCCAAGCACCGGGCGATCGCGCCAGTCAGTGTTGATGTGCTCGAAGCGGATGCCCGGGGTGATAGTCCAGTTGCCCACATCGATCTTGTCGTCGATGTAGTAGGCGCTTGCCTCGGTGCCGCCACTGCGGTCCTGGAACACGTGGCCATCGGAAGTCGGGGTAGGCGTCGGTACATTGTCGATCAGCGCCAGACGAGTGGACTGCTCACGCATCGCTTCTTTCAGGTAGCGGTAACCGACGCTGACTTCCTGGGTGGTCGGGCCTGCGAAAAAGATCCGCGACAGCCGGGGCTCGATGGCGAAGGTGTGATAATTGCGCGGGTATGACGACAGGGTCTTCATGTCGCGCGCGGCAATGGCGCTGCCACGGAAGCTGTCGGTGTAGTAGGTCAGCACTTCGAACTGGGTGGCTTCGTCGAGCTGGCGCTGCCACTTGAACGACACATCCTTGCGGCGGCCGGCGAAGTAGTCGTAATCGCGTACCGACTGATACGGGTTGCTGTCGTACTGGGCCTGGGTCAGGCCGCCGGGCATGTCGGCACGGCCATCGTAGTAATGGAAGTTGAGCCAGAACTCATCGACGTCGGTCGGCGCCCAGTGGGTCTTGAGAATGACGTCGTCGATATCGTTGCCGTTATTGCTTTCGCGATAGCCGTTGCCGTTCACCCCGGTGTATAGCAACGCCACGCCCATGCCGTTTTCCGCCGTGCCGCCGACGAAGGCCGACTCGGTATGCTTCCAGCCACCATGCTGGGAGGTTTCCAGGGTGGTGGACAGCTCGGCCGAAGCCTTCTCGGGGATCGCCCGGGTGACGAAGTTGATCACCCCGCCGACGTTCTGCGGGCCATAGCGCACCGAGCCTGCGCCACGCACCACGTCGATGCTGTCGAGGTTGCCCGAGGAAATGGGCGCCATCGACAGCTGTGGCTGGCCATAGGGTGCGAAGGCTGCGGGTATGCCGTCGATCAGCACCGTGGAGCGCGGTGACAGGCGCGACGTCAGGCCGCGCACCCCAACGTTCAGCGACAGGTCACTACCGCCGGTGCCGTTGGAGTCCTGCACCTGCACACCCGGAATACCGCGCAGCACATCGCGCACGTTCATCGCGCCCTTCTCGACCATGGCCTCGCGGCGCACCACGGTGCGCGCGCCAGGGTGGTTCTGCACCACACTCTGCTGGGCATCCCCCAGCCAGTCACCGACCACCTTGATGTCCGTTGGTGCCAGCTCCAGGCTGCCGGTGGTCAAGGTGCCGTCGACCTGGGCCGGTTTGAGCACTACGGTGCCCTGGGACATTTCGTAGGTCAGGCCGCTGCCCTGCAACAATTGCTGCAGGGCTTGCTCAGGCGCCAATGGGCCGGACACGGCCGGGGCCTGCTTGCCAGCCACCAGTTCGGGGCTGAAGAACAGCTGCAGATTGGTCTGCTGGCCAAGCTGGTTCAGCGCCGAAGCCAGCGGCTGGGCCTGGATCTGGATCGGGCTGGCGGCCTGGACGGCCTGGCTATGGACGGCCGCGGCGCTGACCGCCAGGGCCAGCGCCAGGGCGCTCAAGCGTGGGAAGGGCTTGTTGTTGTTCACGTCGTCGAAACTTCCTGAATGCGGAATAAACGCCAACCGCGTGCAAATGGAAATGCTTGGCAGTTGCAGCTGGCGAGGAAGACGAACGAGCGGAAAAAAACCTGAATTTATTTCGCGACTATTTCGCGCGAGCCGTCTTCATGGGCCTTGATGGCCACCGGCAGGATGCTCGGCAAGGCGCGCAGCAACGCGTCAGTGTCGTCGGTGTTGAAGGTACTGGACAGGCGCAACTGGGCGGCTTTACCCGGGGCGACCCGCAATGGCTGGCTGCGGTAGCGCGAAGCTTCGGCCACCACATCGGCGAGGGTAGCGTTGTCGAACACCAGCTTGCCCTGCCGCCAGGCGGTGACGGCGCCGGTGTTCACCGCATAAGGTGCGGCTACCAGGCCTTGTGCATTTATATTCGAGCCCTGCCCAGCCGTCAGTTGTGCCAACGACGCACCCTGGCCCTGCACCCGTACCGAACCCTGCTCCACCGCCACTCGGGTGCTGGCCGGGTCCAGGCGCACATCGAAGCGCGTTCCGGTGACCGTCACGCGGCCTTGCGCAGTGTCGACCACGAACGGCCTGCTGCTGTCATGGGCGACGCTGAACATCACCTCACCGGCACTCAGGCGGATATGCCGCTGCCCGGCGCTGAAGTCGACTTGCAGTTGCGTACTGCCATTGAGCTCGAGCTGCGAGCCATCCGGCAATTCGACCTGGCGTCGCTCGTTGAAGGCAGTCTGCAAGCTGCCCTGATGGTTCAGTTGCTGGTAGTGCCAGCCGCCCCAGCCAAGGCCCAGCGCCAACACCGCGACACTGGCAGCCAGCGCCTGGCGCAGCAAACGCCGACGCGGCAACTGCTGTACCGGTGCCGGCTGGGCCAATGCTGCCAGGCGCTGGCGTGGGATGAAATCGGCGGCCTGCCACACCCGGCAGAGATGCTCGTATTCCTGGCGGTGACGCTCATCGCTGGCCAGCCAGGCACGCAACTGTTTCTGCAGCCCGGCATCCTTGGGCGCATCCTGCACACGGGCGAACCATGCGGCGGCCTGCTCGCGGACGGTTTCGCTACCGTGAGGTTTCATCGAAAAGGTCTCCTGACTCATCATGCCGACACATCCAGCTGCTCACGCAGGTGCCGAAGCGTGCGGATCATATACTTTTCGACCATGTTCTTGCTCAAGCCCATGCGCTCGGCGATTTCGGCCTGGGTCAGGCCCTCGAGCTTCTGCCAGATGAACACCTGCCGGCAGTTGAGTGGCAGCTCGGCCAGCGCCCGCTCCACGCTGTCAGCCAGCTCCAGCGCATGCACGTACGCCTCTGGGTCGCCACTGCCGGCAGCAGCGGCGTCGAAGACCCCCTGCTCCAGGGCCTGGCGGCGATCCTCGCGGCGAAAACCATCCACGGCAATGTTGCGTGCGGTCTGGTGCAAGTAGGCGCGTGGCTGCTCGACCCGCTCGCGCGGGTTTTCCAGTACCCGGACAAAGGCATCGTGGGTGAGGTCCTCGGCCTGCTGCCGACTGCGCAATTTGCGCGTCCAGGTGCCGATCAGCTCATGGTAGTGGTCGAGGAAGCCTTTGGGTCCGGACACGGTCGGGGTCATCAGGGAGGCAGACAAGGGTGCAAATAGTAATGTTTCTCATCAAAACCGGCAAATCCGCCAGTCGGTAACAAAAAATTTATAGGCGATTTCCTGTACGGGGGTACCAGGAAAATGTGGCCATAAATATGAACACCTCCGCCCTTTTCGCGGGCAAGCCCGCTCCCACATTGAACGCGTATCCCCTGTAGGAGCGGGCTTGTCCGCGAAGGGCCCAACACGCTCCATTCCACAATTTTTTACGCTTGAAACATCGCGGGGAACATCAGCCGGTCACACGAGTCGGTTATTCAAATGGCTGGTCGTCGATCAACGCCGATCACGCCCGGATTGCCTGTTGATTCTGCATTCTTCACGCCCTAAAGTGCGCGCCGAACGTCCATGCTGGAAACGATCCATCCGGCTCAAGTACTGAGTAGGCGAACCAAAGTGGGGATACGGAGGACGTTCAGTTTGCAGCCACTTATTCTTTTTGTTTGCCCATGGAGTCCCTGAGCATGTCGATCCAGGTCGAAGACTATTTCGCGCGTGACACCTTCCAGAAAATGAAGGCGTTCGCCGACAAGCAGGAAACCCCGTTCGTACTCATCGATACGCAGATGATCAGCCAGGCCTATGACGACCTGCGCGCCGGTTTCGAATTCGCCAAGGTCTACTACGCGGTCAAGGCCAACCCGGCCGTCGAGATCATCGACCTGCTCAAAGAGAAAGGCTCGAGCTTCGACATCGCCTCGATCTACGAGCTGGACAAAGTGCTGGGCCGCGGCGTCAGCGCCGACCGCATCAGCTACGGCAACACCATCAAGAAGTCCAAGGACATCCGCTACTTCTACGAGAAGGGTGTACGCCTGTATGCCACCGACTCGGAAGCCGACCTGCGCAACATCGCCAAGGCCGCCCCGGGTTCGAAAGTGTACGTGCGTATCCTGACCGAAGGCTCGACCACTGCCGACTGGCCGCTGTCGCGTAAGTTCGGCTGCCAGACCGACATGGCCATGGATCTGCTGATCCTCGCCCGCGACCTGGGCCTGGTGCCTTACGGCATCTCCTTCCACGTCGGTTCGCAGCAGCGCGACATCAGCGTATGGGACGCCGCCATCGCCAAGGTCAAGGTCATCTTCGAGCGCCTGAAGGAAGAAGACGGCATCGAGCTGAAGCTGATCAACATGGGTGGCGGCTTCCCGGCCAACTACATCACCCGGACCAACAGCCTGGAAACCTACGCCGAAGAGATCATTCGCTTCCTCAAGGAAGACTTCGGTGACGAACTGCCGGAAATCATCCTCGAGCCAGGCCGTTCGCTGATCGCCAACGCCGGTATCCTGGTCAGCGAAGTGGTGCTGGTTGCACGTAAGTCGCGTACCGCCGTCGAGCGCTGGATCTACACCGATGTGGGCAAGTTCTCTGGCCTGATCGAAACCATGGATGAAGCCATCAAGTTCCCGATCTGGACCGAGAAGAAAGGCGAAGCCGAGGAAGTGGTCATCGCCGGCCCGACTTGCGACAGCGCCGACATCATGTACGAAAACTACAAGTACGGCCTGCCGCTGAACCTGGCCATCGGTGACCGCCTGTACTGGCTGTCGACCGGCGCCTACACCACCAGCTACAGCGCAGTGGAATTCAACGGCTTCCCGCCGCTGAAGGCTTACTACCTGTAATGCAGAACGGGGCCGCAAGGCCCCGTTTTCATGTGTGCTCTCCTGTGCAGGCCTCTTACTCGCCGCGCCGCTCGATCTCTTCGGCATACCGTGCGGCAAAGGCCATCAACACCGGCCCCGCGCCCTGCAGGGTTACCAACGCAGCACGCAGGAAATTCATGTTCCCCGCAACCCGGGCCTGCTCCAGCCACTGCCCTGCCTCGGCCAACTGCCCGCGCTCGACCAACACCAACGCCAGGCTGAACATCCCGCGGAAATCCCCCGCCTCGGCCGAGCGTCGATACCAGCGCACCGCCCGCGCGGGGCTCGGTGCCGTGGCAATACCCTGCTCCAGGTAACGCCCATACAGGTTCATCGACTTGGCATGCCCCAACTGCGCAGCCTTTTCGTAACACATGAGCGCCTGCGCCTGATTGGCCGGCACCCCGCGCCCGGTAGCCAGCAGGTTACCCAGGTTGTAAAGGCCCCAGTCGAGCCCAGCGTCTGCGGCACGCGCATAATGAATGGCCGCCTGTTCCAGGCTTGGCTCCCCCCCCCAGCCATGCTCCAGGCAACGGCCGAGCATGTTGTGCGCCATGGGACTACCGCCCTGTGCAGCAATACCGAACCAACGGCGGGCAACGGTGGCATCCTCCTGGATACCACGGCCATCCAGCAGGATCTGCCCCAGCAGCAACTGTGCCTCGATCGCGCCCTGCCCCGCCGCTGCCAGAATTGCCTGGGCGGCCTTGCCGGGGCTCTCCTCGAGCATGGCCTGCAAGCCGGCCACATCCACTACTTCCTCACGTCGCAACTGATAGGACACGGCTCAGACCTCGGCCCAGCGGCGCAGCAGGTTGTGGTAGGTACCGGTCAACTGTAGCAGCGCAGGGTGCTCAGGTACGTCGGCTGTCAGTTGCTGGATGGCGTTATCCATCTCGAACAGCAACGCACGCTGGCTGTCCTCACGTACCAGGCTCTGGGTCCAGAAGAACGCGGCATAGCGTTGCCCACGGGTAACCGGGTTGACCTTGTGCAGGCTGGTACCGGGGTATAGCACCAGGTCACCGGCGGCCAACTTGACCTGCTGCTCGCCAAAGGTGTCCTGAATCACCAGCTCGCCGCCGTCGTAGCTGTCCGGGTCGCTGAGGAACAACGTCGAGGACAGGTCGGTGCGCACCCGCTCCGGGCTGCCCTTGGGCTGGCGCAAGGCATTGTCGATATGGAAACCGAAACTGCCGCCTTCGCGGTAGCAGTTGATCAGCGGCGGGAACACCTTGTGGGGCAAGGCTGCCGACATGAAGCGTGGGGTTTTCCACAGGCGGTCGATCAGCGCACTACCGATTTCCTTGGCCAGCGCATGGCCTTCTGGCAGCTGCAGGTTGTGCTTGGCCTTGGCTGACTGGTAGCCAGCCGTAACCTTGCCGTCGGCCCAGTCGGCCTGCTCCAGCGCCTTGCGGATACGGGCCAGTTCATCTGCGTCGAACAGGCCTGGGATGTGAAGCAGCATGGCGGCGGCACCGTAAGGAAATGTAAAGGCGCCAATGATATTGATTCCCTTTTGCGCTACACAAGCCCCATTCACCGCTTAAGACGTTTCAGCTGCATGAAACCGTAAGGGCAAATTGTAAAGATTGTAAATTCTTCACGAATGGTAACGAATCTCAATTGTGAGTCACAATTGCTTACATTAGTATCCGCCGCCTCAACACCTTGGGGAAGGTTCTTAGCAATGCGCCAGTACGTACCATCTGCAGTGAGCTCACCACGCCTGATCGTTACCGCCATCGGTGTCGCGCTAAGCGCCTCGTCGGTTCACGCCGCCGACCCGGCTGCCAGCAGCGCCATCACCCTGGACGCCACCAGCGTCAACGGCAAGGCTGAACAGGCCAGCACCGACTACAAGGTCGAAAAGGCCGCTTCGCAGAAGTACACCGCACCGCTGGTGGACACCCCGCGTTCGGTTACCGTGATCCCGCAGCAGGTGATCAAGGACACCAACGCGCTGACCCTGCAGGATGCCCTGCGCACCGTGCCAGGCATTACCTTCGGCGCTGGCGAAGGCGGCAACCCGCAAGGCGACCGGCCGTTCATCCGTGGCTTCGACGCCCAGGGCGACACCTACCTGGACGGCGTGCGTGACACTGGCGCGCAAACCCGCGAAATCTTCGCCATCGAGTCGGTGGAAGTGGCCAAAGGGCCAAACTCGGCCGTGGGCGGCCGTGGGGCAGCAGGGGGTACCATCAACCTGGTGAGCAAGCGCGCACACTTGGGCAACTCGCTGGACGGCGCCTGGACCTGGGGCAGCGACCAGACTCAGCGCTACACGTTCGACGGCAACTATCAGTTCAGCGATACCGTTGCTGGCCGCCTGAACCTGATGACCCACGAAAGCAACGTCGCCGGCCGCGACAAGGTCAACTACGATCGCTGGGGTATCGCCCCGTCGCTGGCCTTCGGCCTGGGTACGCCAACCCGCGTCAACCTTGACTACTACCACCTGGAAAGCGACGACCTGCCGGACTCGGGCATTCCGTACACCATCCCTGCAAACGGTAGCGCCGGGCGCACCTCGGCGCACCCGAGCAAGCCGAACGACGGTGGCGACAGCGACAACTTCTATGGCCTGACCGGTCGCGACTTCCGCAAAACCCGCGTGGACATCGCCACCTTCGCCATCGAGCACGACCTGACCGACTCGCTGACCATCAAGAACACACTGCGTCACGGCAACAGCATGCAGGACTACATCCTGACCCAGCCTGACGACAGCAAGGGCAACGTCAACAACGGCAGTGTCTGGCGCCGTGCCAACACCCGCGTCGGCAACACTGCCACCACTACCAACCAGACCGACTTGTTCGGCGAGTTCTACGTCGGCGGCCTGAAAAACAGCTTCTCGACCGGTATCGAGCTGAGCCGAGAAGAGAGCGAGCGCTCGAGCTACACCGTCAACACTGACACCGTGCCTGGCGGCGCTGCCAATTCCAACTGCACCCCGGGCATGATCGGCGCCACCAGCGGCTACAACTGCACCTCGCTGAGCAACCCGAACCCGGATGATCCGTGGAACGGCACCATCTCGCGCAACTATGCCGGCACCACCACCAACAGCAAGACCCGGGCAATCTACGTGTTCGACACGCTGGAGCTGACCCCGGAGTGGCTGGTCAACATGGGCCTGCGCTACGACCACTTCGACACCGACTACAAGACCTACAACGCTGCGGGCACCACCACCGCCAAAGGCAAAGATGTCAGCGAGTTCGTGACCGGCCAGCTGGGCCTGGTGTGGAAGCCGGCCGAAAACGGCAGCATCTACGTGTCCTATGCCACCTCCGCCACGCCACCTGGCGCCATGCTTGGCGAAGGTACCGAAGGCAACCCGCTGGGCGGCACGCCAGACCGTAACGGCAACCTGCTGGGCAGCGACATGGAGCCGGAAGAAACCACCAACTACGAGATCGGTACCAAGTGGGACCTGCTTGACGAGCGTCTGTCGCTGACCGCGGCGCTGTTCCGCACCGAGAAGGAAAACGCCCGGGTCCAGGTCAACACCAACACCTACGAGAACATCGGCGAAACCCGGGTTCAAGGTATCGAACTGTCGGCCAGCGGCAAGCTGACCGACAAGTGGCAGGTATTCGCCGGCTACACCTACATGCAGGCTCGCCAGATCGACGGCGGCCCGGTGGGCAAGGCCAACGACGGCAACCAGCTGCCGAACACGCCGAACAACAGCGCCAGCCTGTGGACCACCTACTCGATCACGCCAAAGCTGACCGTGGGCGGTGGTGCGTTCTACGTGGATGACGTGTACGGCAACGTGGCCAACACCACCATGGTCGACAGCTACGTACGCTACGACGCCATGGCCGCCTACAAGCTGACCAAGAACATCGACCTGCAGCTGAACGTACAGAACCTGACCAACGAGGTGTACTACGACAAGGCATTCTCCACCCACTTCGCCAACCAGGCGGCCGGGCGGACTGCACTGTTGACCACCAGCGTGCACTTCTGATGTCGGCGTTGGGTTGATCCGCTGGAAAGGCTGCTCCTGTAGCGGCCCTTTCGCGGGGCAAGCCCGCTCCAACAGATCCCTCACAGCGCTCGAATCCTCTGGTGTATCTGTGGGAGCGGGCTTGTCCCGCGAAGGGTTAAGCACGGGCATCACTTAAGGCAGTCCACCCCCTGCCCCGTTCAATGAGCGGGGCTTTTGCGTATCAAGGCATAATGCACGCCGCGCAGTCTGCGGCAGCAACACAAGGTGATCGATGTGGTGAAGAAGACGCTGTTCCAATTGCACTGGTTCTTTGGCATCACCGCTGGCCTGGTGCTGGCCTTGATGGGCGTTACCGGGGCGCTGTACTCGTTCCAGGAAGAACTGCTGCGCGCATTCAATGCCGATGTGCTCAAGGTCGAAGTACGCGCCGAAGGCGTGCTGCCGCCAGCTGAACTGGTGCAACGGGTCGAAGCCCAGCAGCACGATAAGGTATCGATGCTGTGGGTCGACGTGCGTGAAGGCAACGCCGCACGCATCTTCTTCACGCCGCCACCGGGCGAGCGCCGCGGTCAGCTGCGTTACGCCGACCCCTACACCGGCGAACTCAAGGGTGAAGTGGCCGGGCAAGACTTCTTCAACCTCATGCTCACCCTGCACCGCTTCCTGGCCATGGGCGATACCGGCCGGCAGATCACCGGTGCCTGTACCCTCATGCTGGTGTTCTTCTGCCTCTCCGGCCTGTACCTGCGCTGGCCGCGCAAAGCGCTGGACTGGCGCACCTGGCTGACCTTCGATTGGGCCAAGAAAGGCCGTGCTTTCAACTGGGACCTGCACGCCGTCGCAGGTACCTGGTGCCTGCTGTTTTACCTGCTGTTCGCGCTGACCGGCCTGTTCTGGTCCTATGAGTGGTACCGCGAGGGCCTGAACAAACTGCTGGCCGATAAACCGGCTGCGGGTCAGCAACAGAAGCGCGGCGAAGGCCGTGGGCGCCACGGGCCGCAGAAGGTCGACAAGAATGCCCCGCCACTGGTGGTCGATTACGACGCCATCTGGGCCAACCTCAAGAACGCCGCAGGTCCAGGCCTTGCCACCTACAACCTGCGACTGCCCCCGGTCGGCGGGCAACCGGCAAACCTGTTCTACCTGCTCGACAGCGCCGAACACCCTCGCGCCTTCAACACCCTGGTGCTGGACCCGGCCACCGGCCAGGTGAAAAACCACGACCGCTACACTGACAAGTCCTTCAAGGCCCAACTGCTGCAGAGCGTCTACGCCCTGCACGTGGGCGAGTACTTCGGCCTGCCAGGGCGCATCATCGTCACTGTCGCCAGCCTGACCATGCCACTGTTCTTCGTCACTGGCTGGCTGCTGTACCTCGACCGCCGCCGCAAGAAGCGCCAGGTGCGTGCCGCCCGCGGCAACGTTGCCCGCAACGATGGCAGCGGCGATAGCTGGCTGATCGGCTTTGCCAGCCAAAGCGGCTTCGCCGAGCAACTGGCCTGGCAGAGCGCCAGCCAGCTGCAGGCCGCCGGCATGCCGGTGCAGGTACGCGCCTTGGCCGAACTGGGTGAACATGACCTGCGCCAAGCCCGCCGTGCGCTGTTTGTGGTGAGCACCTTCGGCGACGGCGAAGCGCCTGACAGCGCCCGCGCCTTCGAGCGCAAGGTACTAGACCAGCCGTGGGCACTGAACCACCTCAACTACGCCCTGCTCGCCCTCGGCGACCGCCAGTACCCGCACTTCTGCGGCTTCGCCCGGCGTCTGCAGGCGTGGCTGGGCGAGCGCGGTGCCAGCAGCGCGTTCAGCCCGGTAGAAGTGGACAACGCCGATCAGGCGGCCCTGCAGCAGTGGCAACAGGAACTGGCGCAGCTGACGGGTGCCCAGCCGGTGGCCGCCTGGCAGCCGCCAAGCTTTGGTAGCTGGTCGCTGGTGCACCGCAAACTGCTCAACCCCGGCAGCCAGGGGCAGCCGGTTTACCTGCTCGGCCTGCAGCCCCAAGCGCCTGCCAGCTGGGAGGCCGGTGACCTGGTGGAAATTCTGCCGCTGAATGGGCAACCGCGGATCGACGCGTTCCTCAAAGGCATGGCGCTGGACGCCAATACCCCGGTGCAAGTGAATGGCCTGAACGAAACACTTGCCCAGGCCCTCGCGGGTCGCCAGCTACCAACACGCCGCGATCACCTTATCGGCCTGCATCCACAGGCGATGGTCGATGCCCTGGTGCCGATTGGCAGCCGCGAGTACTCCATTGCCTCGATTGCCAGTGATGGTGTGCTGGAGCTGATCGTGCGCCAGGAACGCCATGCCGATGGCAGCCTGGGCCTGGGCTCCGGCTGGCTGACCGAGTACCTGCCGTTGAATGGCACCCTGAGCCTGCGCCTGCGCCGTAACAGCGGCTTCCATCTGCCAGAAACCGCCGCACCGATGATACTGATTGGCAACGGCACCGGCCTGGCCGGCCTGCGCAGCCTGCTCCGGGCGCGGGTGAATGCCGGTGAGCAGCGTAACTGGCTGCTGTTTGGCGAGCGTAATCGCGCGCATGACCTGCTGTGTGGTGAGGAGCTGCAAGGGTGGCTGCAAAGCGGCGATCTGGCACGCCTGGACCTTGCGTTTTCGCGGGATCAAGCCGAAAAAGTCTATGTGCAGGATGTGTTGCTGCAGCAGGCTGAAGCGTTCAAGGGCTGGGTGGCTGAGGGCGCCTGTGTGTATGTCTGCGGCAGCCTGCAAGGGATGGCTGCAGGGGTGGATGCTGCGCTCAACGGCATGCTTGGGGAAGCCGCTGTGCAGCAGTTGATCGAGGATGGGCGATATAGGCGGGATGTTTACTGACCAGGCATTGATGTAACTCGCCCCGGCCTCTTGGCGGGTTTACCCGCGAAGAGGCCAGTACAGGCTGTCAGTGCAGCTCGAAGGTATCGGCGTCCAGGTTGGCCGGGAACTTGGCCCGGTACGCTGCCAGCTCCGCAGCGCTCAACACGGCGGTAAACACGCCGTCTGCCTCCCCGGCACTCAGCAAACTCTCGCCCTGGAAGTCCAGCACCTGGCTGTCGCCCGAATAGGCAAAGCCTTTGCCGTCCGTACCCACCCGGTTCACCGCCGCCACATAGCAGAGGTTCTCGATCCCTCGCGCCGGCAACAGTCGGTTCCAGTGCTGGCGGCGAGCAGCCGGCCAGTTGGCGGTATACAGCAGCAGATCGGTGTCCTGGGCATCGCGGCTCCACACCGGGAAACGCAGGTCGTAGCAAATCAGCGGGCGAATCCGCCAACCCTTGATCTCGAACTGCACCTGGCGCTCACCCGGGGTGTAGTGCTTATGCTCACCCGCCATGCGGAACAGGTGGCGTTTGTCGTAGTGCAAGATCTCCCCGTCCGGGCGCGCCCACAGCAGGCGGTTACGGTGGCTGCCATCTGCGGCCTGGATGATCACGCTGCCGGTAATCACTGCGTTGGACTTCTTGGCCTGGGCCTTCAGCCATTTGTAGGTCGGGCCATTTTCCGGCTCGCACAGGCTTTCCGACTGCATTGAAAAACCGGTAGTGAACATTTCCGGCAGGATCACCAGGTCCACTTCACCTACCTGCTCCAGCAGCACCTCGAAGTGCGCATAGTTGGCCTCACGGTCATGCCAGGCCAGGGTGGTCTGCACCAGGGCGACTTTCAGGTTCGGCAGTGTGCTCAGATCGCGCATAGTTTTTCCGCTGCCTGATGCAGCGTCTCCTCTCGTTTGGCAAAGCACAGGCGGACCAGGCGTTGCTCGGGGATGGGTTGCTGGTAGAACACCGATACCGGAATGGTCGCCACGCCGTGCTCACGGGTCAGCCACAGCGACATGTCGACATCGTTCAGGTCCGGGCGGATCTGCGAATAGTCCACCAGCTGGAAGTAAGTGCCCGCCGTGCGGGTAAAGCGCAAGCGCGAGCCTTCCAGCAAACCGCAGAACAGGTCGCGCTTGGCCTGGTAGAAGGCCGGCAATTCATCGACATGCCCTGGGTGCTCGGCCATGAAATCGGCCAGCGCGCACTGCAGCGGCGTCACCCCGCAGAAGTTGACGTACTGGTGCACCTTACGCAGCTCGGCGCTCAGCGCCGGCGGGGCAATCACGTAACCGGTCTTCCAGCCGGTGACGTGGTAGGTCTTGCCGAACGAGCTGACCACAAAGGCACGTTGGTACAACTGTGCGTGGGCCAGTACGCTGGCGTGGCGCACGCCGTCGTAGACCAGGTGCTCGTAGACTTCATCACTGACCAGGTAGATATCGCGGTCAGCGATAAGGCGTGCCAGCTGGTCAAGGTCTTCGCGGGTGATCAGTGCGCCGCTGGGGTTGTGCGGCGAATTGAGGATGACCATGCGCGTACGCGGGCTCAGGGCATCACTGAATGTTTGCCAGTCGATACGGAAGTTGCCGTCACTGAGCTGCACATGCACGCAGCGGCCACCGGCCAGCTGCACCGAAGGCTCGTAGCTGTCGTAACAAGGGTCGAAGACGATCACCTCGTCGCCGGCATGCACCACCGCCTGTATGGCGCAGAAGATCGCCTCGGTGGCGCCGGGGGTGATGGTCACCTCCTGGTCGACATCCACCCTGGCGCCGTACAAGCGCTCGACCTTGGCTGCCACTTGCTGGCGCAGCGCAGGCAAGCCGGTCATCGGCGAATACTGGTTATGCCCGGCGGCCACATGCCGGCCTACTGCATCGAGCAGCGCCTGCGGGCCGTTGAAGTCGGGAAAACCTTGCGACAGGTTAAGCGCGCCGGTCTGCACGGCGAGCTGGGACATGGTAGTGAAGATGGTCGTGCCGACATACGGCAGTTTGCTGCGGATCATGAAGCCCTCTTTCCTGGGGTGTATCCGGCACGGGGTGAGGTCCGAGCATAGCGGATCGAGCGGTCAGGAAAAAGGTTGAAACATTAGGGGGATTGCTTTGGATCAAAAGGCTTCTTCGCGGGCTTGCCCGCGAAGAAGCCGCCACGGAATCAGCGCTTGTCGCGACGCTTCTTCTCGGCCTTCTTGTGGTGCGACATCAGGCGGCGCTTCTTGTTGACCTGGCGATCGGTGAGGGTGTTCTTCTTGCCCTCATACGGGTTCTCGCCGCCCTTGTACTCGATACGGATCGGCGTACCGACCAGCTTCAGCACGCGGCGGTAAGTGTTTTCCAGGTAGCGCGAGTACGACTTCGGAATCTTCTCGGTCTGGTTACCGTGGATCACGATCAGCGGCGGGTTGGCACCACCCAGGTGGGCGTAGCGCAGCTTGATGCGGCGGCCGTTGACCAGCGGTGGCTGGTGCTCGCTCACGGCATCTTCGAGGATTTGCGTCAGGCGGCTGGTCGGCCAGCGCGTCACTGCCGACTTGAACGCAGCCTGCACCGACTTGTACAGGTTACCCACGCCAGTACCATGCAAGGCGGAAATGAAGTGGATGTCGGCGAAGTCGACGAAGAACAGCCGGCGCTCCAGTTCGGTCTTCACGTAGTCACGCTCGCCCGGCTGCATACCATCCCACTTGTTCAGGGCGATGACGATGGCGCGGCCGGCTTCCAGGGCGAAGCCCAACAGGTTCAGATCGTGGTCCACCACACCCTCGCGGGCGTCCATGACGAAGATCACCACGTTGGCGTCCTTGATCGCCTGCAGCGTCTTCACCACCGAGAACTTTTCGACTTCCTCGTGGATCTTGCCGCGCTTGCGCACGCCGGCGGTGTCGATGAAGGTGTACTTCTCGTCGTCGCGCTCGAACGGGATGTAGATGCTGTCGCGGGTGGTGCCCGGCTGGTCGTACACCACCACGCGCTCTTCGCCGAGCATGCGGTTGACCAAGGTGGACTTGCCAACGTTCGGCCGGCCGATGATGGCGATCTTGATGCCATCTTTTTCGCTCGGGCCAGGAATCCGGACGGCTTCTTCGCCTTCGGCGACTTCAGCGTCCAGCGCTTCCTCGACCTGGTCGCGCGGCAGGTGGCCAAGCACGGCTTCCATCAGCGCGTTGATGCCGCGGCCCTGGGAGCCGGCCACCGGGATGGCATTACCCATACCCAGCGGCGAGAACTCGGCGCGCGCGACATCGGCGTCGATGTTGTCGATCTTGTTGGCGACCAGGATCGCCTCTTTGTTGCGCTTGCGCAGGTGCTCGGCAATCATCTGGTCGGCGGCGGTCATGCCGGCGCGTGCATCGACCAGGAACAGCACGTAGTCGGCTTCCTCGATGGCCATGAGCGACTGCTCGGCCATTTTCTCGTCCATGCCCACTTCGTCACCAGTGATGCCACCGGTGTCGATCAGGATGAAAGAACGACCCTGCCAGCTGGCATCGCCGTACTGGCGGTCACGGGTCAGACCCGACAGGTCACCGACGATGGCATCGCGGGTTTTGGTCAGGCGGTTGAACATGGTGGATTTGCCGACGTTCGGGCGGCCCACCAGGGCAATTACGGGAACCATCGGCTCTCCACTCTCGAATTCTTGAAAATGCAAAGGCCGCTGCAAGGCAGCGGCCGGAGTACGGGCGGCGTGTCCTACGCCGCGGCTTGAAGCCAGCCAAGGCTTCAAGCATAGCTTCAGCGGATGGTCAGTGCCTCGAGCTTGCCGCTGTTGCCGAAGACATAGATGGTGTCACCGACCACAAGTGGGCGGGCGCGCAGGCCATCGCTGTCGATACGCTCACGGCCAACGAAGCGCCCATCGACCTGGCTGAGCAGGTGCAGGTAACCCTCGAAGTCCCCTACAGCCACATAGCTGGAATACACTTCCGGGGCAGTCAGCTGGCGACGCGCCATCGAGTCGTTGGTCCACAGGGCGCTGGAAGAACGCTCGTCGATGCCCTCGACCGAGCCCGAAGCCTCGCTCACATAGACGTTGCCAAAGCCCTGGGCGACACCCACGTAGCTCGAAGCATCGCGCTGCCACAGCTCGCGGCCGCTTTCCAGGTCCAGGCCAGCTACACGGCCCTGATAGGTGCTGACGTACAGGGTACCACCGGACAGCAGCAGGCCGCCGTCAATGTCGACCACGCGGTCAAGCTCGGAACGCCCCTGCGGAATGGCCACGCGGCTTTCCCACACCGGCACGCCGTTGTTGATGTCCACCGCAACTACCTTGCCAGTCGACAGGCCGGCGACGGCCAGGCGGTTGGTGGCGATCGGCGCACCGGTACCACGAAGGGTCAGCACGGCCGGGGAGTTTTCGTAGATCCAGCGACGGTCGCCAGTGGCAGCATCCAGGCCGATAAGGCGATCATCCTGGGTCTGCACCACCACCACGTCACCGTTGTTGGCAGGCGGAGCCAGCACTTCGCTGGTCACGCGGGAGCGCCAGCGCTCCTCACCGGTACTGGAATCCAGGGCAATCACTTCACCCTTGAGGGTACCGAGCATGACCAGGCCATAGCCTACGCCGACTGCACCGGAAACCTGCAGCTCCAGGTCCTTCTTCCACACCACGTCGCCAGTGATGCGGTCGAGGGCGAAGACTTCACCGTTGACGTCGGAAGCGTAGATGCGGTCGTTCTCGATGGCCGGTACCAGGGTGTTGTAGGTTTCACCCTGGCCGTCACCGATCGAACGGCTCCACTGCTTCTTCAGCACCACTTCCTCGGTGAACTTGGTCAGCTCGGCCGGGGGCAGTTCCTTCTTGCTGTTGCTGCTGCAACCTGCGGCCAGTACGGCCAGGGTCAGCACTGCTGCATGTTTCCAACCGATCACTTACGCGTCCCCTTTAGCCAGGTCATCCAGCTTCAATTGCAGGCCACCGACCGCCGCATCATCAGACAGCGCGGCCTTGGCTTTTTCGTAAGCGCTGTGCGCGTCGTCGGCACGACCCAGCTGTACCAGCAGGTCACCCTTCAACTCTTCACGGCTGGCCAGGAAGGCTTTGTCGGCGTCACCGTCGAGCAGCTTGAGGGCGTCCTCGGCCTTGTTCTGGGCAGCCAGTACACGTGCCAGGCGCTGGCGCGAAATTTCGCCCAGGGTAGCGTCGGCCGGTTTGTCCAGCACGCTTTTCAGCTCGGCAGCAGCGTCGTCGAGCTTGCCGCTCTCGACTGCGACCTTGGCCACGAACAGGCTGCCATACTGGGCGTAGGCGGTTCCGCCAAACTCGCTCTTGAGCTTGCCGGCCAGTTCCGCGACCTTGGTGGCGTCTGGCTGGCCAGTCGGCGTCAGGCTGGTTTCAAGCAGCGCCTGATACAGCTGCGAGGCGCCTTGCGACTGGTTGCTCTGGTACTTGTGCCAGGTATTCCAGCCCAGCACCACCACGCCAGCCAGCAATGCGCCGGTCAGCAGCGGCTTGCCGTTGCGGTTCCACCAGTCCTTGACCCCTGCCAGGTCATCATCATCGGTACTCGACACCCCAATACTCCTTTTCGCCTATTCGTTGTTGAACCGCGTTACGCCTGCGCGATCGCGGTTTCCAGGTGCTCTGCCAGAGCATCCCAGGCAATGTTCTGTTGTTCGCCCTGGCCACGCAGGGGCTTGAAGCCGATTTCTTGCTTGGCCAGTTCGTCGTCACCGAGGATCAAGGCGAACAGTGCGCCGCTCTTGTCGGCCTTCTTGAACTGGCTCTTGAAGCTGCCACCCCCGGCGTTGACCGCCAGGCGCAGGCCCGGCAGCCGGTCCCGCAGGCCTTCGGACAGGCGCAGGCCAGCCAGTTCTGCCTGTTCGCCAAAGGCGCACAGGTAGACGTCGATCTGGCGACTGATGGACGCTGGTACCTTGCCCAGGGTTTCCAGCAGCAGAATCAGGCGCTCGATACCCATGGCGAAACCAACGCCGGTGGTCGGCTTGCCACCCATCTGCTCGACCAGACCGTCGTAGCGGCCACCGGCACACACCGTGCCCTGGGCGCCCAGCTTGTCGGTCACCCACTCGAACACGGTCTTGCTGTAGTAGTCCAGGCCACGCACCAGCTTGGTGTTGATCACGAACGGAATGCCGGCAGCGTCCAGGCGGGCCTTGAGGCCCTCGAAGTGCACGCGCGACTCTTCGTCCAGGTAGTCTTCAAGCTTCGGCGCCCCCACCAGCACCGCCTGGGTGTTCTGGTCCTTGCTGTCGAGGATGCGCAGCGG
This sequence comes from Pseudomonas sp. BN607, assembly GCF_029871175.1. Classification (NCBI taxonomy): domain Bacteria; kingdom Pseudomonadati; phylum Pseudomonadota; class Gammaproteobacteria; order Pseudomonadales; family Pseudomonadaceae; genus Pseudomonas; species Pseudomonas sp. BN607. The sequence continues at coordinate 21,303 of NZ_SSOE01000015.1, read as the reverse complement.
GTTGCTCTTCAGGCGGCGCTGGCTGTCTTCGTCCAGTTGCTCCAGGCGCGCCGAGAGGAACTCGACCAGCGCGTCACGGTAGCGCGCACGGGCTTCGCTGGTGCCCAGGCTGTTGAGCTCCAGCTTGACCGCGTCCTGGATACCCAGCTGGCCCCACAGGCGCCAGGTCAGCATGATCAGCTCGGCGTCGATGTCCGGGCCATCCAGGTTGAACACTTCCACACCAATCTGGTGGAACTGACGGTAACGGCCCTTCTGCGGGCGCTCGTGGCGGAACATCTGACCGATGTACCACAGTTTCTGCACCTGGCCATTGCCGGTGATGCCATGTTCGAGCACGGCGCGCACGCAGGCAGCGGTGCCTTCCGGGCGCAGGGTCAGCGAATCGCCGTTGCGGTCCTCGAAGGTGTACATCTCTTTCTCGACGATGTCGGTCACTTCACCGATCGAGCGCTTGAACAGCTCGGTGAACTCGACGATCGGCGTGCGGATCTGGCTGTACCCGTAGGTGTCCAGCAGACCGGCCACGGTGCCTTCGAAGTAGCGCCACAGCGGCGACTGTTCTGGCAGGATGTCGTTCATGCCACGGATGGCTTGCAGCGATTTGCTCACGAAAAGTCCTTACGAATTCTGTGTGTCAGCCACGAGCGATCAACGCCGCGTCGGCTTCGGCCTTTTCAGCCGCTTTCTGGCGGATGAGTTTTTCCAGCTCATCGACCAGGTTGTCATTGGTCAGCTTCTGCGCCGGCTTGCCATCGATGTAGATCAGGTTCGGCGTACCGCCGGTCAGGCCTACATGGGCCTCCTTGGCTTCGCCCGGGCCATTGACCACGCAACCGATCACCGCCACGTCCAGCGGCACCAGCAGGTCTTCCAGGCGCCCTTCCAGCTCGTTCATGGTCTTGACCACATCGAAGTTCTGCCGCGAGCAGCTCGGGCAGGCGATGAAGTTGATGCCACGCGAACGCAGGTGCAGCGACTTGAGGATGTCGTAGCCGACCTTCACTTCTTCGACCGGGTCGGCCGCCAGCGAGATACGGATGGTATCGCCAATGCCTTCGGCCAGCAGCATACCGAGGCCAACGGCGGATTTCACTGTCCCTGAACGCAGGCCACCGGCTTCGGTGATGCCCAGGTGCAGCGGCTGCACGATCTGTTTGGCCAGCAGGCGGTAGGCTTCAACGGCCATGAACACGTCGGAAGCCTTGACGCTGACCTTGAAGTCCTGGAAGTCCAGACGGTCGAGGTGCTCGACGTGGCGCAAGGCCGACTCGACCAGTGCGGCCGGGGTCGGCTCGCCGTACTTCTTCTGCAGGTCTTTTTCCAGGGAGCCGGCGTTGACCCCGATACGGATCGGGATGCCACGGTCGCGGGCGGCATCGACCACGGCGCGAACACGGTCTTCGCGGCCGATGTTGCCTGGGTTGATACGCAAGCAGTCGACGCCAAGTTCAGCCACACGCAGGGCGATCTTGTAGTCGAAGTGGATGTCGGCGACCAGCGGCACGCTGACCAGCTGCTTGATCTTGCCGAACGCTTCGGCAGCGTCCATGTCCGGCACCGAAACACGCACGATGTCCACGCCGGCATCGACCAGGCGCTGGATTTGCCCCACGGTGGCGGCGACATCGTTGGTATCGGTGTTGGTCATGCTCTGCACCGCGATGGGCGCGTCACCACCCACCGGTACATTGCCGACCCAGATTTTGCGGGATTCGCGACGTTTGATCGGAGATTCGCCGTGCATGACTTACTGTCCCAACTTCAGGCGAGCAGTCTCGCCACTGGTGAACGGGGCAACATCGACGGCCTGGCCGTTGTAGCTGACCTGAGCGCCACGGGCAAAGCCCAGGCGTACCGCGAATGGCGGCTTGCCGGTCAGCTCGAGGTTGTCCCCCTTGCGCTTGATGGCGCTGAACAGCACCTTGCCGTTGCCGTCGCTGACCTGGGTCCAGCAATCGGCGGTGAACTGGATGGCAACCTTGGCGCTACCCGCCGGCACTGCGGCGGGCTCGGCGGCAGCCACCGCCGGCGCGGCCGGTGCAGCAGCCGGGGCCGGAGTAGCCGGCGCTACCGGCGCGGCAGGTGCGCTGACAGCCGGCTGTACAGGCGCCTGCTGGGCAGGTGCCGGGGTAACAGCTACGGCTTCGCCGGGTGCCGGGCTGGCAGGTGCCTGCTCGGTAGCAGCGGCCGGTTGCCCGGCAGCAGCCTGCTCCAACGGCAAGGGCGCGCTTTCAGCTTGCTGGCCAGCGGATACCGCCTGGTCTTCAGGCTCATCGAGCGGGTGAATCTGGGTAGTGCCGTCGGCGCTCTCGACTTCGACGTGCTCCAAGGCGATCTTGGCCAGGTCCTTGCCGCGCAGGCTGCCCTGGTCCTGCCACCAGACGAAGCCGCCACCCACCACGGCCACCAGCAACAGCAGGCTGACACCGCGCAGGATGTTGTGCGAAAGGCGTACCGGCTCTTCGATACGGCCCAGCGAATGCACATCGCTGCCTTTGGCGTGGGTACCGGTGTGGCGGTCGAAGGCATCGACCAGGGCGGCCTGGTCGAGGTCCATCAGCTTGGCGTAGGCGCGAATGTAGCCACGGGCGAAAGTATGCCCCGGCAGCTTGTCGAAGGCGCCGGTCTCCACGTGGTTCAGCGAACTGACAGTGAGGTTGAGCTTGCGGGCCACCTCGGCTTGAGTCCAGCCCCGTTTCTCACGGGCCAGGCGCAAAAGCTCACCGGGGTTCTGGCCAGGCGCTACTGCTACTTCGGGATGCGCGGCGTTCATCGTTGCTCCGACAGGTATTGCTGATATTCCGGCGTACCGGGATAAAGTCGTTGTAATTGCTGGCCAAGCTCGGCCAGTGTGCCCTGCTCGTCGAACACCCTGGCAAGGCGGCTGCCCAGCAGCAGGCTACGGGCATCGTGGTCGCTCAACTGGCTGAAACGATCGTAGTAGTCCCGGGCCGGCACATAATGCCTGTTTTCGTAGGACAACTCAGCCATTTCAAGCAATGCTTTCGGTTGCCGCTGGTTGAGTTGCAACGCTTTCGACAGATACCCGTGCGCCTGCTCGCGGCGCTCGAGCTTCAGGGCGGTCAGGCCGAGGTTCTCGTATACGCGTGAGCGCTCAGGATACAGGGTATCGGCACTGGCCAGGCGAAACATCTGCTCGGCCTCGGCAAATCGCCCCTGAGCATAAAGGAAACTGCCGTAATTGTTGCGAATTCGCGTGTCGCCGCGGCTGACCTGCAGGGCTTTGCGAAAGTGGGTCTCGGCCAATACCGGCTCGGCTTCGGCCTGGAACACCAGGGCCAGGGCGGCGTGCGCATCGGCATCGGAGCTGTCGAGGGCCAGGGCCTTGCCCAGCGGCGCCTTGGCCTGCTCGGTCAAACCCTGTTGCAAATAACCCAGGCCAAGCTGCACATAAGCCCGCCCTGCCTCCACCCTGCCCTGGCGGCTGGCCAAGGGGTCGCCCGCGCCGCCCGACACGCAGCCGGCCAGCAGCGAAAGCGCAAGGATCGACAGCGCGGCGCGCAGGCTCATGGGCAGGTTCCGGTCAGTGGCTGGCGGCGCTGTCTTGCAGCTCGACGTCCGCGGAAAGCTGGCGCACCGCGATGTAGCGCTCGCTGCGGCGGGTACGGTCGTTGACCTGGCCGACCAGCTGGCCACAGGCGGCGTCGATGTCGTCGCCCCGGGTGGTGCGGGTGGTCACGTTGAAACCACCGTGGTGCAGCAGGTCCTGGAAGCGGCGGATAGCGTTGTTGCTCGGCCGCTCGTAACCCGAGTGCGGGAACGGGTTGAACGGGATCAGGTTGATCTTGCACGGCACATCGCGCAGCAGCTCGATCATTTGCGCAGCATGCTCCGGCTGGTCGTTGACGTCCTTGAGCAGGGTGTACTCGACGGTGAGCACGCGCTTGCCACCCAGGGTGGCCATGTAGCCCATGCACGATTCCAGCAGCATTTTCAGCGGGTACTTCTTGTTGATGGGCACCAGCTTGTTGCGCAGCTCGTCGTTCGGGGCGTGCAGCGACAGGGCCAGCGACACGTCGATGTGCTTGGCCAGTTCGTCGATCATCGGCACCACGCCCGAGGTTGACAGGGTGACGCGACGCTTGGAAATGCCATAGCCAAGGTCATCCATCATGATTTTCATGGCGGCGATGACGTTGTCGAAGTTCAGCAAGGGCTCGCCCATGCCCATCATCACCACGTTGGTAATCGCGCGGTCGACTTTGGCAGGAACGGTCCCAAAGGATTTGTTGGCAAGCCACACCTGGCCGATTACCTCGGCGGCAGTGAGGTTGCTGTTGAAGCCTTGCTTGCCGGTGGAGCAGAAACTGCAGTCCAGGGCACAGCCAGCTTGCGACGACACGCACAGGGTGCCGCGATCGTCGGTAGGAATGTAGACGGTCTCGACGCAGCTGCCGGAGGCAACGCGGATCACCCACTTGCGGGTGCCGTCGGCGGAAATGTCTTCACTGACCACTTCCGGGGGGCGAATCTCGGCAACGGCCTCGAGCTTTTCGCGCAAGACCTTGCCAACGTTGGTCATGGCCGCAAAGTCGGACACGCCAAAATGGTGAATCCATTTCATCACCTGACCGGCGCGGAAGCGCTTCTCCCCGATAGAGTCGAAGAATTGTTCCATTTCCGGCTGGGTCAGACCCAACAGGTTGATTTTGCCAGTAGATGTCGTCATGGATTCACCCTCACCCGTAAGCTTTCGCTTAGCGAGTGGTTACCTCGGTAGCAGCGAAGAAGTAAGCGATTTCGCGAGCGGCAGCAGCTTCGGAGTCCGAACCGTGAACGGCGTTGGCGTCGATCGACTCGGCGAAGTCAGCGCGGATGGTGCCGGCAGCAGCTTCTTTAGGGTTGGTAGCACCCATCAGCTCACGGTTCAGAGCGATGGCGTTTTCGCCTTCCAGAACCTGAACAACAACTGGGCCGGAAGTCATGAAGGCAACCAGGTCACCGAAGAAGCCGCGCTCGCTGTGCTCAGCGTAGAAGCCTTCGGCTTCGGCTTTGGACAGCTGCTTGATTTTCGAGGCAACGATTTTCAGGCCGGCTTCTTCGAAGCGAGTGGTGATCTTGCCGATGACGTTTTTGGCAACAGCGTCAGGCTTGATGATCGAGAAAGTACGTTGAACAGCCATGGAAAACTCCAGAATATGAGTGTTACGAAAAATTAAACCCGCGAATTATACGCGGGTTTCAGGGGATTGCCTAACCTGCACATGACGCTTAGTCGGCTTCGTCAATCCAGGCAGCCTGGATTGCCTCAAGCACTTTCTCTCCGCCGCGTGACGGATCGTCGCTGAACTCTGGCAAGGCCAGCACCCAGCGGTGCAGGTCGACGAAATTCACATAACGAGGATCGACCTCAGGCTTGCTTTCTGCAAGCTGGATTGCGATCTCAAGTACATCAACCCATTTCAGACTCATGTACAGGCCCTCAGTGCGGTGCTTCAGCAGCGTGGTTGAGCGAATACTTGGGTATCTCGATGGTCAGGTCTTCGTCGGCGACCACCACCTGACAGCCCAGGCGCGACTGCGCTTCCAGGCCCCAGGCCTTATCCAGCATGTCCTCTTCCAGCTCGTCGGCCTCTTCGAGCGAATCGAAGCCCTTGCGCACGATGCAGTGGCAAGTGGTGCAGGCCTTGACGCCGCCGCAGGCGCTTTCCATCTCGATGTGATGGTCGTGGGCCAACTCCAGGATATTGGTCCCGGGCTCGACCTCCACGGTCAACCCCTCGGGGCAGAACTTCTCATGCGGCAGGAATGTCACCAGCGGCATCGATTACTCCTCGATCTCATTCAGGTTGCGCCCGGCCAGTGCGGCTTTGACCGTCGAATCAAGGCGACGGGCGGCAAATGCATCGGTCACCTGCGACAGACGCTTGGTCTGTTGCTCGATGGCTGCGCCATCGGTGCCGGCCAGCAAATCACGTAGTTCTTGCATCTGGAATTCGATGGCGTCGCGCTCGTCACTGCTGAGCAAGCGTTCGCCGTCGGCGTCCAGGGCGCCCTGTACCGCTTCGAGCAGGCGCTCGCCGTCCACCTGGTGCTCGCGCAACTGACGGGCGTGCTTGTCGGAACCTGCGTGTTCGAAGGAGTCCTTGAGCATGCGGGCGATTTCGCCGTCAGTGAGGCCGTAAGACGGCTTGACCTGGATGCTGGCTTCCACGCCCGAGCCCAGCTCGCGCGCAGCGACGCTGAGCAGGCCGTCGGCATCGACCTGGAACGTGACGCGAATTTTTGCCGAGCCAGCGACCATGGCCGGGATGCCACGCAGCTCGAAGCGGGCCAGCGAACGGCAATCGCTGATCAACTCACGCTCGCCCTGCAACACGTGGATCATCATGGCCGTCTGGCCATCTTTATAAGTGGTGAATTCCTGGGCACGCGCCACCGGGATGGTCGTATTGCGCGGGATCACCTTCTCCATCAGCCCACCCATTGTTTCAAGGCCCAGGGACAGCGGGATGACATCGAGCAGCAGCAGTTCACCACCTTCACGGCGGTTGCCGGCCAGGGTGTCGGCCTGGATGGCGGCGCCAATGGCCACCACCTGGTCAGGGTCGATCGAAGTGAGCGGGGTACGCCCGAACAGCGCGCCCACCGCTTCACGCACGCGCGGCACGCGGGTCGAGCCACCGACCATGACCACGGCACTGACCTCTTCCAGCTCCACGCCACTGTCGCGCACGGCGCGGCGGCAAGCCTTGAGGCTGCGGGCGACCATAGGCTCGATCATGCCCTCGAAGGCAGCACGGCTCAGTTCGCCTTGCCAGGTACCGTGGCTGACACTGACTACGTCGGCGTCGGTCAGGGCCTCCTTGGCGGCGCAAGCGGTTTGCAGCAGCGCGCGCTGGGTGGCCGGGTCAAGGTCGGACGACAGGCCAGCCTGCTCGATGATCCAGCCAGCAATGGCATGGTCGAAGTCGTCACCACCCAAGGCGGTATCGCCCCCGGTTGCCAGCACTTCGAACACGCCAGCAGTCAGGCGCAGGATAGAAATATCGAAGGTACCGCCGCCCAGGTCATAGATGGCCACCACGCCTTCGGCGTTCTGGTCCAGGCCGTAAGCCACGGCAGCTGCCGTCGGCTCGTTGAGCAGGCGCAGCACGTTCAGGCCGGCGAGGCGCGCAGCATCCTTGGTAGCCTGGCGCTGAGCGTCGTCGAAATAGGCCGGCACGGTAATCACCGCACCCACCAGCTCGCCACCCAATGTCGCCTCGGCACGCTCACGCAGCACCTTGAGGATGTCTGCAGACACTTCCACCGGGCTTTTCGGACCCTGCACGGTGTCGATGAACGGCATGTGCGACTCACCGCCAACGAAGCGGTACGGCAGTTGCTCGCCCAGTTGCTTGACGTCGGCCAGGCCGCGCCCCATCAGGCGCTTGACCGACAGCACAGTGTTCAGCGGGTCGCTGGAAGCGGCGTCACGCGCAGCCTGCCCCACTTCGATACGCCCGTCGAGGTAGCGCACCGCGGACGGCAGAATGACGTTGCCCTGCGCGTCGGGCAGGGGCTCGCTGCGGCCGCTACGCAGTGCAGCGACCAGAGAGTTGGTGGTACCCAGGTCGATCCCCACCGCCAGGCGGCGCTGGTGAGGCTGAGGGCTTTGACCGGGTTCGGCAATCTGCAGTAGGGCCATGCTTATCTGAATACCTTAGGTGTCATCACGGGCAACACCGGGTTAATCGTCGAGGCGCTCTTCCAGCTGGCGCACTTCTTGGGCGAGCTTGTCGAGGAACTGCATGCGGCGCATCAGGCGCTCAGCCTTGTCGCGCTCGCCTGGGGCATCCCAGCAGGCGGCAAAGTCCTCGTTCAGCGTGTCCTGGGCAGCCTTCAGGCGCTTCTTGAACACGCCGACACCATCAAGGTCGGCTTCGTCCTGCAACTCTTCGAGCTCTTCACGCCACTGCATTTGCTGCAACAAGAAGTCAGGGTCGTGGACCGTGACTTCCTGAGGCACTTCATGGCCGCTGATGGCCAGCAGGTAGCGGGCGCGGCGCGGAGCACTGCGCAGGGTCTGGTAGGCGTCGTTGAGTGCTGCGGACTTTTCCAGCGCTACCCGCTGCTCACGCTCGGAGGCGTCGGCAAAGCGGTCGGGATGGACTTCGCGGGCCAGCTCGCGATAGCGAGTGGCCAGCTTGTCGAGATCCAGGCGGAAGCTTGGCTGGAGGTCAAACAATGCGTAATGACAAGGAGTACCCACAGCCAGCCTCAAACGTTGAAGCTTTCGCCGCAGCCACATTCACCGCGCACGTTGGGGTTGTTGAACTTGAAGCCTTCGTTCAACCCTTCCTTGACGAAATCCAGCTCAGTGCCGTCGAGGTACACCAGGCTCTTGGGATCGATGATCACCTTCACGCCATGGTTCTCGAACACGGTGTCTTCGTCCGCCAGTTCGTCGACGAACTCCAGCACGTAGGCCAGGCCCGAGCAACCGGTGGTGCGCACGCCCAGGCGAATGCCCTCACCTTTGCCGCGCCCGTCAAGGGAGCGGCGAATGTGGTTGGCGGCGGCTTCTGTCATGCTGATAGCCATCAGGACTCCTTACCTTGCAACAGGCGACTTAGATCAAGCCTTTCTTCTGCTTGTAATCGCGCACAGCTGCCTTGATGGCATCTTCGGCGAGTACCGAGCAGTGGATCTTGACCGGCGGCAGCGCCAGTTCTTCGGCCAGCTGAGTGTTCTTGATGGTTTCGGCTTCGTCCAGGGTCTTGCCCTTCATCCACTCGGTGGCGAGGGAGCTGGAAGCGATGGCCGAACCGCAGCCGTATGTCTTGAACTTGGCATCTTCGATGACGCCTTGCTCGTTGACCTTGATTTGCAGACGCATCACGTCACCGCACGCTGGGGCGCCGACCATGCCGGTACCGACATCCGGGTCCTCGGCATTCATCTTGCCGACGTTGCGTGGGTTTTCGTAGTGGTCGATGACCTTTTCACTGTATGCCATGGTGCAATTCCTTCCTCATCAGGGAGCCGCTCTTGCCGGCGACTGCTTAGTGGGCGGCCCACTCGATCTTGGAGATGTCAACGCCGTCTTTGTACATGTCCCACAGCGGCGACAGCTCACGCAGTTTATTGACAGCCTCGCAGACTTTCTGCGCGGCGTAGTCGACTTCTTCTTCGGTGGTGAAGCGGCCGAAGGAGAAGCGGATCGAGCTGTGCGCCAGCTCGTCGTTGCGGCCCAGGGCGCGCAGCACGTAAGACGGCTCGAGCGACGCAGAGGTGCACGCCGAACCGGACGATACGGCGATGTCCTTCAGCGACATCAGCAGCGATTCGCCTTCGACGTAGTTGAAGCTCAGGTTCAGGTTGTGCGGTACGCGGGCAGTCTGGCTGCCATTGACGTACAGCTCTTCAAGGTTGGAGACCTGCTTGAAGAAGCGGTCGCTCAGGGCCTTGATGCGCACGTTTTCCGCGGCCATTTCCTGCTTGGCGATGGCAAAGGCCTCGCCCATGCCGACGATCTGGTGGGTCGGCAGGGTACCCGAACGCATGCCGCGCTCATGGCCACCGCCGTGAATGATGGCTTCCAGGCGTACACGCGGCTTGCGGCTGACGTACAGCGCGCCGATGCCTTTCGGGCCGTAGGCCTTGTGCGCCGAGAACGACATCAGGTCGACCTTGAGCTTTTGCACGTCGATGTCCACCTTGCCGGCCGACTGGGCAGCGTCGACGTGGAACAGTACGCCGCGCGAACGGGTCAGTTCACCGATGGCGGCGATGTCGTTGATCGAGCCGACTTCGTTGTTCACGTGCATCAGCGAGACCAGGATGGTGTCGTCGCGCAGCACGGCCTCTACCATGGCCGGGGTGACGATGCCGTCTTCGCCTGGTTCGAGGTAGGTGACTTCGAAACCTTCACGCTCCAGCTGGCGAGCGGTATCCAGGACCGCCTTGTGCTCGATCTTGGAGGTGATGATGTGCTTGCCCTTGGTCTGATAGAAGTGCGCCACGCCTTTCAGTGCGAGGTTGTCGGACTCGGTGGCACCGCTGGTCCAGACGATTTCGCGCGGGTCGGCGTTGATCAGCTCGGCAACCTGGCGGCGACCGTTCTCGACCGCTTCCTCGGCCTTCCAGCCGAAGACGTGGGAGCGCGAGGCCGGGTTACCGAAGTTCCCGTCAACCAGCAGGCATTCGGCCATCTTCTGGGCGACACGTGGGTCAACCGGAGTGGTCGCGGAGTAATCGAGGTAGATCGGCAACTTCATTTGTCTCTCCTATCAGGCGGTGGCGTCGCTCGTCGTCCCAAGGGGATCAATCGACGGCTGACGTCTCAATCTTGTCCAGCTGGGCGGTTCGGCCTGCGACTCGACGCAGGTCCTGGCGCTGGGCGACTTCCTGCACCTCGCGGCGCATGACGAGGTCGGCCAGGCTGATGCCGCTGAGGAATTCATGGATCTGCTGGCTGAGGTCGCACCACAGGTGGTGGGTCAGGCAGGTATCACCGGCATGGCAGTCCCCGAGCCCCTGGCAACGGGTGGCATCGACCGACTCGTTGACCGCGTCGATGACCTGCGCCACCTGGATGGTTTCCATGCCCCGGGACAGCTGATAGCCGCCACCTGGACCGCGCACGCTGGAAACCAGGCTGCTGCGGCGCAGCTTGGCGAACAGCTGTTCCAGATAAGAGAGGGAAATGCCCTGGCGCTCGGAAATATCGGCCAAAGACACCGGCCCATGCTGCGCGTGCAACGCCAGGTCGAGCATGGCAGTCACGGCGTATCGGCCTTTGGTAGTCAGTCGCATGGCTATTGGGTACCACGGGAGTTTCGGGATGTGTGCGAGTATGCGATTCCCGAGCATTTAAGTCAACTATTAGACCTACTGCTTTAGTCGGGTTTGCATCGGGGAGGCGGGCGCGATTGTAGCAGGCATGGGGCGTGAGCACACGCCCCGTATGTCACCGGGCTTTCAACACGGCGCAATCAATGCGACTGAGTGTCGCGCCGGGTGGCCTGGGCAACCTCGGTGAAGTCATCTTCCGGCAAGGCCGGCAGCTCCTTGGCACAATAGTCACTGCCCATCTTGGTCAGGGCGCCACACATGCCCTCCAGCCGCTCGTCGACGGCTTGCAAGTGGTCGAGCATCTGGCCGATGGCGCGCGCCACCGGGTCGGGCATGTCACCGCTGACACCGTAGGCGTCGAAACCGATCTTCTCGGCCATGGCCTTACGCTTGGCCTCGACCTCGTTGTCTTCGCTCTTGACGATGATCCGCCCCGGGATGCCTACCGCCGTGGCGCCGGCCGGCACCGCCTTGGTCACCACCGCGTTCGAACCGATCTTGGCCCCGGCACCGACGGTGAACGGCCCAAGCACCTTGGCGCCCGCCCCTACTACCACGCCATTTTCCAGGGTCGGGTGGCGTTTGCCTTTGTTCCAGCTGGTGCCGCCCAGGGTCACGCCCTGATACAGGGTGACGTCATCGCCGATCTCGGCCGTTTCGCCGATGACGATGCCCATGCCGTGGTCAATGAAAAAGCGCCGGCCGATGGTGGCGCCGGGATGGATCTCGATGCCGGTCATCCAGCGGCCGAAGTTCGACACTAGGCGGGCAAGCCACTTGAAATCGCGCTTCCAGAGGGCGTTGCCCAACCGGTGCAGCCAGATGGCGTGCATGCCGGGGTAGCAGGTGAGCACCTCGAAAGCGTTGCGCGCAGCCGGGTCACGGTGAAAAACGCTTTGAATATCTTCACGCAGGCGTTCGAACATCTGTCAGTCCTTCCGTTTATGCGGCTCGCCCCGGACCACTTTCTGGGTCTCGGTAAGGATGCCGCGCAAAATGCTCATTTCCGAACGCTCGACCGCCACCCGCCCATATAGCCGGCGCAGGCGCGGCATCAGGTGCTTGGGCTTTTCCGGGTCGAGGAAGCCGATACCTACCAGGGTTTTTTCCAGGTGGTCGTAGAACAGCTCCATTTCGTCCATGGTCGCCAGCTCACTGGCGTCAACCTTCTCGACTTTGCCCGGCACTGCACCGGCGGCCAGCCAGGCCATGCGCACTTCGTAGGAGAGCACCTGCACGGCGGCTGCCAGGTTCAGCGAGCTGAAGTCGGGGTTGGAGGGAATGTGCACGTGGAAGTGACATCGCTGCAGTTCTTCGTTGGTCAGGCCGGCGTGTTCGCGGCCGAACACCAAGGCGATCTCTTCACCGCCATTGGCATGCTCCACCGCCTTGTCACCACACTCCCGCGGGCCGATCAACGGCCAGGGAATGCTGCGCTCGCGGGCGCTGGTGCCCATCACCAGGTTACAGCCGACCAGCGCCTGCTCGAGGGTGTCGACCACCTGGGCGTTGTCCAGCACATCGTCGGCGCCCGAGGCACGGGCACTGGCATCAAGGGCGGGGAATTCTTTCGGCTGCACCAGCACCAGACGCGACAAGCCCATGTTTTTCATGGCACGCGCAGCGCCGCCGATGTTGCCGGGGTGGCTGGTATTGACCAGAACAACACGAATATTTTGCAGCAAGGTGTTGTGCTCACAGATGCAGGAATCAGGGCCTTCGATCTTACAGAACCGACAGACGTAACGCCATGAAAGCAAATGTGACACTTCTGCCGCCAAAGTTTTCTGCTAGAATGATCGGCTTTCTTCTTTAACATCTCCAGGTGACCCGCCCATGCAGCCTATGCTGAATATCGCCCTGCGCGCCGCTCGCAGCGCCAGTGAACTGATTTTCCGCTCCATCGAACGCCTGGATAGCATCAAGGTCGATGAGAAAGAGGCCAAGGACTACGTTTCCGAAGTCGATCGCGCCGCCGAGCAAAGCATCGTCAATGCCTTGCGCAAGGCCTACCCGAACCACTCCATCCAGGGCGAGGAAACCGGCCTGCACGCGGGTACCGGCGAAGAAGGCAAAGACTACCTGTGGATCATCGACCCACTGGACGGCACCACCAACTTCCTGCGCGGCATCCCGCACTTCGCGGTCAGCATCGCCTGCAAATACCGTGGTCGCCTCGAGCACGCGGTAATCGTCGACCCAGTTCGCCAAGAAGAATTCACCGCCAGCCGTGGCCGTGGCGCCCAGCTCAATGGCCGTCGCCTGCGCGTCAGCTCGCGCACCAGCCTGGAAGGCGCCCTGCTGGGTACCGGTTTCCCATTCCGCGACAGCCAAATGGCCGACCTGGACAACTACCTGGGTATGTTCCGCGCCCTGACTGGCCAGACCGCCGGCATCCGCCGCGCCGGCTCCGCCAGCCTGGACCTGGCCTACGTTGCCGCTGGCCGCTTCGACGCCTTCTGGGAGTCCGGCCTGTCCGAGTGGGACATGGCAGCTGGCGTGCTGCTGATCCAAGAGGCCGGCGGCCTGGTGAGTGACTTCAACGGTGGCCACGACTTCCTCGACAAGGGCCACATCGTTGCAGGCAACATCAAGTGCTTCAAGGCCGTACTGACCGCTATCCAGCCGCACCTGCCGGAAAGCATGAAGCGCTAAGCGCAAATTGCCAGACAGCAAAAAGCACCTCTCGAGGTGCTTTTTTTATGCCTGATGGTTTTGCGTGACAACGCAAATTACTGACCAGCTTCGCTCAGGATCAACTTGCCATTCTTGTCCAGCGGGATGGTCGAGCCCGGTTCGCGGTCCATCTTCACCTTGCCTACCTGATCACCGATAGAATAGGTCACGTTGTAACCCACCACCTTCTCGCTGATGTCGTTGACCGTGTTGCAGCGGGTTTGTGTAGTGGTATAGGTGTCACGCTGCTGCATGCCCTCTTGCACCTTGTTACCGGCGTAACCGCCACCGACCGCACCGGCCACGGTAGCGATCTTCTTGCCGGTACCGCCGCCAATCTGATTACCCAGCAAGCCACCCGCCAGAGCACCGACCACGGTACCGGCAATCTGGTGTTGGTCCTTGACTGGCGCCTGACGCGTCACAGCGACGTCCTTGCACACTTCACGCGGGGTTTTTACCTGCTGTTTGATCGGTTGCACGTCAGTGACCTGCGCATATTCAGGCCCCTTGTTGACCAAGCTGTAGGTTGCGACAGCACCTCCGGCAGTCACAGCGACAGCACCCAGTACCGCGCCCACCAGCATTGATTTGTTCACATGAACCTCCTGATCATACCCGCGGGGGTTACCCCGCCTTCTCCCAGCCTTGGAGCAAAAAAAAAGGCGCGAGTTCAACACTCGCGCCTTTTGGCCGCCGTACGGCGTAGGGACCAGGCCTTACGGGCGCTCGTCCACACCTTCAGCCTTGACCGGCGGGATCAGGTCTTCGCTGTTCAGGTTCAGCCAGATCAGTACCACGTTGGCGATGTAGATCGACGAGTAGGTACCGGCCAGAACACCGATGAACAGCGCCAGCGAGAAGCCGAACAGGTTGTCGCCACCGAAGAACAGCAGCGCGGCAATTGCCAGCAAGGTCGAAACCGAAGTGGCGATGGTGCGCAGCAAGGTCTGAGTAGTGGAAACGTTGATGTTTTCGATCAACGACGCCTTGCGCATGACGCGGAAGTTTTCACGCACCCGGTCGAACACGACGATGGTGTCGTTCAGCGAGTAGCCAATGATCGCCAGCACCGCCGCCAGCACCGTCAGGTCGAAGGTGATCTGGAAGAACGACAGGATACCCAGGGTCACCACGACGTCGTGGATCAGCGAAATGATCGCACCCACGGCGAACTTCCACTGGAAGCGGAATGCCAGGTAGATGAGGATGCCGCCCAAGGCCAGGAGCATGCCCATGCCACCCTGGTCGCGCAGTTCTTCACCCACCTGCGGGCCGACAAACTCGACCCGCTTGACCATGGCAGGGTTGTCACCCCCGGCCTTTTGCAGGGCTTCAGCCACTTTGTTACCCAGCATTGGATCGTCGCCAGGCATGCGCACAAGCAGGTCAGTGGTAGCACCGAAACTCTGCACCACGGCCTCGTGGAAGCCCGATTCGACCAGCTCGGCACGCACAGCCTTGACGTCGGCCGGGCGTTCATAGGTCAACTCGATCAGCGTGCCCCCGGTGAAATCCAGCCCGAAGTTAAGACCCTTATGCCACCAGCTGAACAGCGCCAGCACGGTGAGAAGCACGGTGATAGCGAACGCGACATTGCGTACGCCCATGAAATTGATGGTTTTCATCGCAGCTCCCTCAAACCCACAGCTTCTTGATGTCACGCCCACCACAAGTCAGGTTGACCAATGCACGGGTCACCATGACGGCAGTAAACATCGAGGTGAAAATCCCGAGGGACATGGTGACTGCAAAGCCTTTGACCGGGCCGGTACCCATCGCGAACAGGATGCCACCGACCAACAGGGTGGTCAGGTTGGCGTCGACGATTGCCGAGTAGGCGCGATTGAAGCCTTCATGTATGGCGCGCTGCACCGACATGCCAGCAGCGATCTCTTCGCGAATACGCGAGAAGATCAGCACGTTGGCGTCCACCGCCATACCCATGGTCAACACGATGCCGGCAATACCCGGCAGGGTCAGGGTTGCACCCAGCAGCGACATCAACGCCAGGAGCAGCACCATATTGCCCGCCAGGGCGATAGTGGCCAGCACGCCGAAGGCACGGTAGATGGCGATGATGAACAGCGAGACGAACAGCATGCCCCACAGCGACGCATCGATACCTTTGGTGATGTTGTCAGCACCCAGGCTTGGGCCAATGGTACGTTCTTCAGCGAAGTACATCGGCGCGGCCAGACCACCGGCACGCAGCAGCAGAGCCAGCTCGGACGATTCACCCTGGCCGTTCAGGCCGGTGATGCGGAACTGGCTGCCAAGTGGCGACTGGATGGTCGCCAGGCTGATGATCTTCTTCTCTTCGACGAAGCTTTGTACGGCTACGTCCTTCTCGACGCCATCGACGGTTTGCTTGACATAGCGGGTAACCGGCTTCTGCTCGATGAAGATTACCGCCATGCTGCGGCCGACGTTGCTGCGCGTTGCGCGGCTCATCAGCTCGCCACCGTGGCCATCCAGGCGAATGTTCACCTGCGGGCGGCCGTGTTCGTCGAAGCTGGCCTGGGCGTCGGTAACCTGGTCACCGGTGATGATCAGGCCCCGCTCGACCGCGGCAGAGCGGCCGCCTTCACGGAACTCGAACACCTCGGTGGTGGCTTTGGATGCACCTGGCTCAGCACCGAAGCGGAACTCCAGGTTGGCAGTTTTACCGAGGATACGCTTGGCTTCGGCAGTGTCCTGCACGCCTGGCAGCTCGACCACGATACGGTTGGCGCCCTGGCGCTGTACCAGCGGCTCGGCCACGCCCAGCTCGTTGACGCGGTTGCGCACGGTGGTGAGGTTCTGCTTGATCGAGTATTCGCGGATCTCGGCGACTTTTGCCTGGGTCAGCGCCAGACGCAGCACCGCGAGCTCGTTGCGGTCGGTGGTGGTCAGGTCGAAATCATTGAAATTCTTGCGGATCAGGGCACGTGCCTGTTCGCGGGTGGCATCGTCAGCGAAGCCCAGCATGATGCCGCCATCCTGCTGAGGCAGGCTGCGGTAGCGGACGCGCTCTTTGCGCAGCAAGGTCTTGACCTCGCCTTCGTAGACTTTCATGCGGGCAGTCATGGCCTTGTCCATGTCCACTTCCAGCAGGAAGTGCACACCACCGGACAGGTCCAGGCCCAGCTTCATGGGGCTCGCACCCAGGTTACGCAGCCATTGCGGGGTCGTCTGGGCCAGGTTCAGGGCCACGACGTAATCATCGCCCAGTGCCTTGCGCACAACATCCTTGGCTGGGAGCTGGTCTTCCTGGTTGGTCAGGCGGATCAGCCCGCTGCCCTTCTCGCCCAGGCTCGCGCCCTTGACGGCGATTTTGGCATCGACCAGCGCCTTGCTGACGCGATCGAGGTCGGCCTGGTTTACCTGCAGCGCCGAGCTGGCACCACTGATCTGCACCGCCGGGTCATCCGGGTAGAGGTTGGGAGCGGAATAAATGAAACCGACCACCAGTACCAGCACGATCAGTGCATATTTCCACAGAGGGTATTTGTTCAGCATCACGCCGCCCGTTCAAGACGCGGGGCGCGTTGCGCGCCCCGACTGGAAAATAAAACCGGTAACTCAGATAGCCTTGAGCGTACCTTTTGGCAGGGTCGCAGCGATCGCGCCCTTCTGGAACTTCAGTTCGACAGTGTCCGACACTTCCAGAACCACGAAGTCATCGGAAACCTTGACGATCTTGCCGGCGATACCGCCGTTGGTGACAACTTCGTCGCCTTTCTGCAAGTTGCTCAGCAGGTTCTTCTGCTCTTTGGCACGCTTGGCCTGCGGGCGCCAGATCATCAGGTAGAAGATGACCAGGAAACCGACCAGGAAAATCCACTCGAAGCCGGTACCGGCTGGGCCAGCGGCAGGTGCTGCAGCGTCCGCGTATGCGGCGGGGATCAAGAAGCTCATTGGGCACTCCTAATGTAATTTTCTAATAATGGATGCAGACAGTCAGTCCAAAGGCGGTACGGGAAGCCCGCGTTTGGCGTAGAAGGCGTCGACAAAGACGGCCAATTTACCCTGTTGAATAGCCTCGCGTAAACCGGCCATCAAGCGCTGGTAATGGCGCAAGTTGTGGATGGTATTCAGCATGCTGCTCAGCATTTCGCCGCACTTGTCCAGGTGATGCAGATAGGCGCGCGAGAAGTTGGTGCAGGTATAGCAGTCACAGGTCGGATCCAGCGGCGAGTCATCATGGCGATGGAACGCATTGCGGATCTTGATCACCCCTGTATCGACGAACAGATGACCGTTGCGCGCGTTGCGCGTCGGCATCACGCAGTCGAACATGTCGACGCCGCGGCGCACACCCTCAACGAGATCTTCCGGTTTGCCTACCCCCATAAGGTAACGAGGTTTGTCAGCCGGCATCTGGCCTGGCAGGTAATCCAGCACCTTGATCATTTCGTGCTTGGGCTCGCCTACCGACAGGCCGCCGATGGCCAGGCCGTCGAAGCCGATGTTTTCCAGGCCTTCCAGCGAGCGCATGCGCAGGTCCTGGTACATGCCACCCTGGACGATCCCGAACAGCGCCGCGGTGTTGTCGGCGTGTGCGTTCTTCGAGCGCTGGGCCCAGCGCAACGACAGCTCCATGGAGGTGCGGGCCACATCGTGCTCGGCCGGGTAAGGCGTGCATTCGTCGAAGATCATCACCACGTCCGAGCCCAGGTCACGCTGTACCTGCATCGACTCTTCGGGGCCCATGAACACCTTGGAACCATCGACCGGCGAAGCGAAGGTCACGCCCTCTTCCTTGATCTTGCGCATGGCGCCCAGGCTGAATACCTGGAAACCACCGGAGTCGGTGAGGATCGGGCCTTTCCACTGCATGAAATCGTGCAGGCCGTTGTGCTTCTTGATCACCTCGGTGCCCGGGCGCAGCCACAGGTGGAAAGTGTTGCCCAGGATCATCTCGGCGCCAATGGCCTCGATATCGCGTGGCAGCATGCCCTTGACCGTGCCATAGGTGCCCACTGGCATGAACGCCGGGGTTTCCACGGTGCCACGGGGGAAGGTGATGCGACCACGACGGGCCTTGCCGTCGGTGGCCAGCAGTTCGAAGGACATTCGACAGGTGCGACTCATGCTTGATCCTCGGGGCCACGTGGCGCCGGATTGCGGGTGATGAACATGGCATCACCGTAACTGAAGAAGCGGTACCCCTGCTCGACCGCCGCCGCGTAGGCGGCCATGGTCTCGGGATAACCGGCGAAGGCCGAGACCAGCATCAGCAGCGTGGACTCCGGCAGGTGGAAGTTGGTGACCAGGGCGTCGACCACATGAAACGGCCGGCCCGGATAGATGAAGATGTCGGTATCGCCGCTGAAGGCCTTGAGCACGCCATCGCGCGCGGCGCTCTCCAGCGAACGCACGCTGGTGGTGCCGACCGCGATCACCCGGCCGCCACGGGCACGACAGGCCTCGATGGCATCGACCACGTCCTGGCTCACTTCGAGCCACTCTTTATGCATGTGGTGGTCTTCGATCTTGTCGACCCGTACCGGCTGGAAGGTGCCGGCCCCCACGTGCAGGGTGACGAAAGCACGTTCGACGCCCTTGGCGGCGATTTTTTCCAGCAACGCCTCGTCGAAATGCAGGCCGGCGGTAGGCGCGGCAACTGCACCGGCACGCTGGGCATACACGGTCTGGTAGCGTTCACGGTCGGCACCCTCGTCGGGGCGGTCGATGTACGGCGGCAGCGGCATATGGCCGACGCGGTCGAGCAGTGGCAGCACCTCTTCGGTGAAGCGCAGTTCGAACAGGGTGTCGTGGCGCGCGACCATTTCGGCCTCGCCACCGCCATCGATGAGAATGACCGCGCCTTCTTTCGGCGCCTTGCTGGCACGCACATGGGCCAGCACCCGATGGCTGTCGAGCACACGCTCGACCAGCACTTCCAGCTTGCCGCCGGAGGCTTTCTGGCCGAACAACCGCGCCGGGATCACCCGGGTGTTGTTGAACACCATCAGGTCGCCGGGGCGCAGGTAGTCGAGCAGATCGGGAAATTGCTGATGCGTAAGCGCGCCGCTCGGCCCATCGAGGACCAGCAGACGGCTACCATGGCGCTCGGCCAATGGGTGGCGGGCGATCAGGGAATCGGGGAGTTCGAAGGAAAAATCGGCGACGCGCATGATGATGTTCGGTTCGGCAGGGCCGGGAAGTTTAGCCCAATGTGTGAAAATTGACCATGAAAGCCGATTGACCGACCAGCGGCACCTCTCTATACTGCGCGCCACGCCCTGATGGCGGAATTGGTAGACGCGGCGGATTCAAAATCCGTTTTCGAAAGGAGTGGGAGTTCGAGTCTCCCTCGGGGCACCAAGATCCGGAAAAAACCGACCTTATGGTCGGTTTTTTTTCGCCTGCCATTTCTTTAAGAACAGCACCCCGCAGATTTGACGCCGCATCGATGACCTCGCGGCCTGGAGCCATATCTGCATTCTATTGGCCGCGCCCATGACTAGCACTTAAGCTGTCATTCGTCGGATATAGGCTAAAAGTATTGCCGGCATGATGGCACTTAGCCATAGTTGCGCTCCCATTTCTCCACCCCTGTGTGAACCATGAAAAAAATCGCGCCCTGCATGGCGGCAATGATGCTGCTCGGTGGGTGCAATGGAGTGCCAACGTCTTACGTTTCCGACCCTGTCTACAGCCAGGCTTTCGTGGTGACTTCCGGCGCCCCGCTGCCGATGTTGCTGATGGCAAGCGCTATTCAGTGGAACGATGAATACGCCGTCACCGCCAAACACACCCCTTTCCTGCGCAACGTGGTCCACGAGGGCCTCGGCGACGTGGTGTTCTTCAAGCACAAGGCCAGCAACGTGCCGCACTGGCGCCAGTACGTGCCTGGGGAAGCGGTGACGGCGGTAGGTTTCAACAGTTTCATGATGCCGATGCAGGGCAAGGGCCATGCCTTGCCTTCGCTGGTGCGGCTTGAAGGTACGCCGGGCAGCGTCTTCTACTCGGTGCATGACGGCCCGATTACCAAGGGCATGTCGGGCGGGCCAGTCTTCGCCGATGACGGCCAGGTAGTGGGCATCAACGTTGCCATCATCCCCACCAGCGAAATCGACGCTGGCAAGCGCCCGGACCTGGCGGGCAAGGAGCGCATCAGCGTATTCATGTCGTTCAACGAGATCGACAAGGAATGGCGGCGCTATCAGTACCTGTTGGCCAACAAGGCCAGGCCGCGGGCGCCGGCCGCGGTGAAAGGCTACGTGGCAGTAGCGGCCAAGCCATGAGGTGAGGGGCAGGCCGCCTGTACGGATGCAAAGCGGCTTATGATGCAAGGCTAATGGCCTCTTCGCGGGTGAACCCGCTCCCACAGGTGCCACACAGGTCGCAGAGACTTTGGAGGTTTTGGACTGCCCCCAAGAAGTTGGACACCAATCCAACCCTTGGGGGATCTATGGGTAAGTACACCGAGCAATTCAAGCTCACAGCGATCACAGCCTACCTGGATGGCAGCAACGGTTTCCGAAAGGTGGCTCAACACTTAGGTATCGATTTCAGCCTGCTTCGACGCTGGGTGGCCAGATATCAGGCCAATAATGGCATTGGTCCAGGCTCGCATGGGCGGCGCTATACCAGTGATTTCAAACAGCAGGTGCTTAGCTATATGCACGAGCATCGGCTTTCGCTGCGCCAGACCGCTGCCCACTTTGGTCTTGGGCAGTCCTCTCAGATAGGCATTTGGCAGCGGCAGTACTACAGTGGCAGTCCTGCACCCTCTATTGCCATCAAGCCAAGAAAGCCAATCGACGTGTCGAAGAAGATCAAGCCTGCCAAACCCACCGATACCAATGATGATCAGAAGTCTCGAGATCAGCT
>NZ_SSOE01000014.1:0-2604 GCF_029871175.1 Pseudomonas sp. BN607 | reverse complement strand
CTGTGGAGTACAGGGCTCAGGCTGTAGCTTAGAACTGTCCAACTTTTTGGGGGCAGTCCATTTGTTTCGGGCCAGTTATGTCTGTGACAGGCGCGCGCGACCGCCTTGTTTGTACGACGCGATATTGCGCCGTGCGCCAAAGCGTTCGCGCGCAAATCCCACAGAAATGATTGGCCCGAAACAAATGTGGGAGCGGGCTTGCCCCGCGAAGCGCCGCGCGGGCGGCGCTCGATCTCACAGGCGCCAAATCCCTTTCGGCGAACTCACTTGGCAGTCACAGCCTCAGCCGAACCACCCTGCGACAGGCTATACACGTAAGCCGCCAGCAGGTGCACCTTGTCGTTGCCCTGGATCTCGGCCTGCGCCGGCATCTGCCCCTGGCGACCATAACGAATGGTCTGCTGCAGCTGGGCAAAGCTCGAGCCGTAGATGAACGCCTGCGGGTGGGTCAGGTTCGGTGCGCCCATGGCGGGCGTACCTTTACCTTCCGGCCCGTGGCAGGCCACGCAGTTGGCCGCGAAGATCTTCTGCCCGTTCTCCACATCGGCCTTCGCGCCCTCAGGCAATGTGCGGCCATCGAGTTTGCTGACCACGAACGCAGCCACGTCGGCAACGCCCTGGTCACCGATCACCTCGGCCCAGGCCGGCATCACGCCATGACGACCGCCCATGATGGTGGCCTTGATGGTTTCCGCCTCGCCGCCCCAGCGCCAATCCTTGTCAGTGAGGTTGGGGAAGCCAAAGGCACCCTTGGCGTCCGAGCCATGGCACACCGAACAGTTGGAGGCGAACAATCGGCCGCCCATCTTCAGCGCTTGCGGGTCCTTGGCCACTTCTTCCACAGGCATGGCGGCGTACTTGGCGAAGATCGGCCCGAACCTGGCATCGGCCTTGTCCATTTCCTTCTGCCATTCGTTGGCGCCGGTCCAGCCATTTTCATAGCCCGGCAGGATGCCTTTCCAGTTGCCCAGGCCCGGGTAGAGGATCAGGTAGCCGACCGAAAACACCAAGGTGCCGACGAACAGCCAGAACCACCACTTGGGCAGTGGATTGTCGTACTCCTCGATACCGTCGAAGCTGTGGCCCATGGTTTGGTCGGTGCTGCTGTTGCTCTGGCCCTTGCGGGTGGCAAGCAGCAGCCAGGTCAGGCCAATCAGGCTACCGATGGTCAGTACGCAGATGTACGTACTCCAGAAGGTGGTCATTGCCCGTTTCTCCTTTTTGCAGCAGGTTCCTGCCCGGCAGCGGGCAGGTGGTCGTCGACGAAGGGCAGCAGGCGCGCTTCGGCGAAATCACGGTCGCGGCGGCGGTTGAATACCCACAGGGAGAGGCCGATGAAGGCGATCATCACCACCAGGGTGCCCAGGCCGCGGATCATGCCGATGTCCAGTTCCATCGCACTCACCTCTTGTTCTTGATCGCGGTGCCAAGCACCTGCAGGTAGGCGACCAGCGCGTCCATTTCGGTCTTGCCCTTGACCGCGTCGCGGGCCCCGGCAATGTCGTCGTCGGTGTATGGCACGCCGAGGGTGCGCAGGGTGCGCATCTTGACGTCGGTGTGGCTGTTGTCCACCTGTTCTGCGACCAGCCATGGGTACGACGGCATCTTCGATTCCGGCACCACGTTGCGCGGGTTGTACAGGTGCGCACGGTGCCAGTCGTCCGAGTACCGGCCACCGACCCGGGCCAAGTCCGGCCCGGTGCGCTTGGAGCCCCACAGGAACGGGTGGTCCCACACGCTTTCACCGGCCACCGAATAGTGGCCGTAGCGCTCGGTTTCGGCGCGGAACGGGCGGATCATCTGCGAGTGGCAGCCCACGCAGCCTTCGCGGATGTAGATATCGCGGCCTTCCAGCTGCAGCGCGGTGTAGGGTTTCATGCCTTCGACCGGCTTGTTGGTGACGTCCTGGAAGAACAGCGGGACGATCTGGGTCAGGCCGCCGATACTGACGGCGAACACCATCAGCAAGGCCAGCAGGCCGACGTTTTTCTCGATGACTTCATGTTTCATCGGGGGGTTCTCCTCAAGCCAGCTGGGCGTTCGCAGGGGCGACATCAAGTGCTGGCGAACGCACGGTGCGCCAGGTGTTCCAGGCCATCAGGAACATGCCGCTAAGGAAGATCGCACCACCGACGAAGCGCACGATGAAGCCTGGGTGGCTGGCTACCAGGGTTTCCACGAACGAGTAGGTGAGGGTGCCGTCGCTGTTCACCGCGCGCCACATCAGGCCCTGGGCGATGCCGTTGACCCACATCGAGGCGATGTACAGCACAGTGCCGATAGTGGCCAGCCAGAAGTGCGCGTTGATCAGGCCGATGCTGTACATGCGCTCCTTGCCGAACACTTTCGGGATGGTGTGGTACAACGCGCCGATCGAGATCATCGCCACCCAGCCCAGGGCGCCGGCGTGAACGTGGCCGATGGTCCAGTCGGTGTAGTGGGACAGCGCGTTGACGGTCTTGATGGCCATCATCGGGCCTTCGAAGGTGGACATGCCGTAGAACGCCAGCGATACCACCAGGAAACGCAGGATCGGGTCGCTGCGCAATTTGTGCCAGGCACCGGACAGGGTCATCATGCCGTTGATCATGCCGCCCCAGCTTG
>NZ_SSOE01000013.1:0-507 GCF_029871175.1 Pseudomonas sp. BN607 | reverse complement strand
GGAAGGGAAGGGCGCGGCGGGGATGACGCAGGCGAAGGACGGGTCGTCGTCGCCGGCGGCGAGGGAGGTGTCGTGGGTGCCCGACCCCGTGACGGGCCACTACCGGCCCTCCAACTTCGCCGGCGACGCCGACGCCGCCGACCTCCGCGCCGCCCACCTCGCCCGCAGCTACGCCCGCGCGTGATGCGCGCGACCTCGCCGTCGTCCGACCGACGACGACGCCATCCATCCATATATATCTGCTCCGCGTCAACTACTCATCACCTCTCGACCGGCGACCGCGCCGCGCCGCACGCCGCTCCGCCTCCGCGTGCACCTGAACGACGACGACGACGCATCATCGCCGGGCGGCGGATCGGCCGGCGGCGGCGGCATCCCTACCGTTTCCTTGCTGCGTGTGGGCTGGATGCTCTGCTCGTGTGCTGGTTCTTCGTGCACCTCTCATGTAACAGCGAGCAGGGCCTCACCTTACTACTGTGTTTCGTTCTTCTTGTTTTTTTTTTTTTT